>JAHDSP010000012.1 GCA_018432645.1 Bacteroidales bacterium
ATATATAAAATGCATGTTAGAAGGTAAAAGCCTCCGAGCTTGCGCTAGAGAAGTTGGCATTAGTTTACCAACTAGCTTTAAATGGAGGCATAAGATCCTATCTGCAATCCAAGGATTAGAGGGAGGAATTAATTTCTCTGGTATAACTGAAACTGATGAACTATTAATGCAATATTCAGAGAAAGGACGTAGATATAAAACTCTAGAAGAAAAAGAGCAAGCTATGAATACTGTTCATCCCAATGTAGCTGTATTAGTGATGACAGACAGAGAAGGTAATTTGCTTCTCAAGCACACTGGAGAGAATAGAGTTCAGAATAGTCAGATAAAAGCAGAGTTAAAGCGAAGAGTATCAGAGAAAAATTTGATATGTTTTAAACCAAATGATGAGTTTCAGCAAGCAGTGTCAGAATCACCAAGCAAAAAGGTATTAGTTATATCACAAAACGAAAAGGTATTAGTTAGACGTAAAACAAAAGGATTAGCAGTTTATAGTGTGAATATAGTAGAAAAAAAGATCACTAATTTTCTGATTTGGATGATGAGATTTAGAGGTGTAGCTACAAAGTATTTACAGAACTACCTTATGTGGTTTGTAGTGATGAATAAGTACTTGAAAGATGAGGTAGAGTCAGATATTGGACGACTTTTAAACTTGTCATCGCACGATAGATGGGCATGGGAGCGGTATTTTAGATTGATGAAGTTAAAATATTAAAATATCATGTAAAGTTAAACAAAATTATTATTTATATCTATCATACTTTTTTATCGAATCTTCATGAAAAATATTAAAGAAAATATGACTATATAGTATTACCAGCCTATATTAATGGGCATTTTGCTTTAATTTTATGTAAGCAATAATTTCATATAATTTAAAAACTTGATTTTCTTAATAACCATCAGTCTATTGAGCTATTAAAAGTTCATTAATTTTGGAGGAGATCCATTATATAAATTTTTAAAATTAAACTATAATTATTATATTTGCAAAAGAATACAAAAACCGTGGATAAGCGAATTATTTTTACAATTGTAAAAGATAAATATTTTGATTGGATGGTAGTACCATATGAGGTTACTATATTGCAAAATGGTCAATTCAGTGCTGCTTATAAACCAGTTACATTAAAAAATGTATCAGTTGAGATAAATGAACCTACTAAAAAAGCATTAGAATTATGCTCTATGATGACCTATCTACATATAGCCAATGTTTTTCACTTAGACACATTAAATATTGAATATGAATTAGCTAATTTAAATGAAAAAAAATTTAAAATAATTACCAATTATCTACGCGAAAAAACAAATAAACTTCTTGAAATATTAGAAAAAAATGGAATACCTCTTTATAACAAAGGAGATAGGGATAGTGTAATTATTAGTGAGGAGCCAATTCATTTTAGTTCTAATCCATTAGAAATAGTATTTATTTTTAATAAAAACAATGAAGGCATTAAATATAGTTTAAAAACCAAAGTGAATGATAAAAATATAAATTTATCAAAAGAAAATACCTATATCTTAAACTATGTGCCATGCTGGGTAATACATAATAGCGTTTTATATACTACTGTCGATGGTATTGATGGCAAAAAAATAGAACCATTTTTAGAAAAAAAAGAGATTTTTATTCCACAATCTCATGAAATTATTTATATTAATAAATTTATAAAACCATTACTCGAAAAGCAATTGCCTGTGGAACTAAATGGAGATTTTGTTGTCAAAGAATTATCCATTTCTCCTGTACCTATTTTAAGATTAGAGATTGGACTAGATCTGAAGCCTGTTCTCAGTTTGTTTTTCCGCTATTATAACGAAGAGATTGCTTTTAGTGACAAAAAAGATTGTTTTATAGTGTTTAATAATGATAACGGTGTAATTAATATTTCTAAAATAAAGAGAAATAAAGATTTTGAAAACGAAATAATAAATTATCTGAATTTCATAGGATTAAAACATAAATTTTATAATAATTTTATCCTAATTGATACTAATGAAGATAACAATGAAGTTAATGAAAATGAGACTTTATATGATTATATTAATTTTATCAACTTAAACAAAGAGCTTTTTACTAATAAAAATATAGAGCTAGATATAAATAGATTAAAAGATAAATATTTTCTGGGTAAAGTAGAGCTAAAACAGCAAATCAAAAAAAGTGGCATTGATTGGTTTGATTTGCAAATAGAGGTGTATTTTGATGATTATAGTGTGCCATTTTATTTATTAAGGAATAATATTTTAGAAAATAGAAGAGAATACATTTTGCCAGATGGCAAGGTAGCTCTATTGCCGAGGGAATGGTTTGCTAAATATAAAGAAGTAGCTATATTATCTCAAAATGGACATAATAGCATCTCAGTATCTAAATCACAAATAGAACTTTTTAGAGATATTTCAACACCAAAATCTAAAATAGATGTTGACGTTAAACAATTAAAAATAGATCAAATAGCTAATGTTAAGATACCACCATCTGTAAGAAAAACTCTCAGACCATACCAACAAAAGGGAGTTAACTGGTTCGATTTTTTAGATCAACATGGATTTGGTGGTATTCTTAGCGACGATATGGGATTAGGTAAAACTATACAAGTATTAGCCTATCTTGCATACAAAAAAGATGAAAATCAAAAGTTAATACCACCATCTTCTAATAATTTTCAGAAAAATACACTTTTCAAAGAACGAAAATTATCGGTTTTAATAGTGATGCCCCTTTCATTAATATACAACTGGATTAATGAAATCAAAACTACTGCTCCTGTTTTATCATATTTTGTGTATTATGGTACTAATCGCAAAATAGACTCTCAGATACTGGCTAAGTATGATTTGATTTTAACAACTTATGGGACAATCAGAAAAGATTACGAAATACTGAGTAAGCATACTTTTGATTATATTTTTTTAGATGAAAGTCAAGCTATTAAAAATCCTTCTAGTAAGATTTTTAAAGTAATTACTAAACTAAATGCCAAACGCAAATTTGTACTCACTGGTACGCCAATAGAAAATACAATAGTAGATTTATGGTCTCAAATGACATTTGTAAATCCTAATTTATTAGGCGATCTCAATACTTTTAGAAAAAAATTTATGATACCTATTGAGAAAGATGCACATAAAGGCACAGAAAAAAGTCTACAACAAATCATCAGTCCATTTATTCTAAGACGTACCAAAGATATGGTAGCTAAAGAGCTGCCACCATTGACTGAACGCACTTATTATTCTGTCATGACAGAGGAGCAGCTTAGTTATTATGAAGAAAAGAAAAGTGAAATACGTAATTACCTTCTAGACCTTAAACAAAAAGTAGGTTTTGATAAAGCTTATTTATCCATACTATCAGGTATCACTAGACTGAGGTTGATAGCCAATCATCCTGCTATAATTGATAAAAATTACAAGGATGAAAGCGGGAAATTTAACGATGTATTAGAAAATATTAATAAAATTATCACTTCTGACAATAAACTAGTAATGTTTTCTCAATTTGTAAAGCATTTAAATCTTTATAAAGAATATTTAGAAGCTCATGATATTCCTTTTCTAATGCTTACAGGTAGTACTCCTATGGAAGAAAGAATGCATATAGTAAATGAATTTCAAAATAATAAAGATGTAAAACTTATACTGATGTCTCTAAAAGCTGGTGGCGTAGGTATTAATTTAACAGCTGCTGATTTTGTTTTTTTACTAGATCCGTGGTGGAATCCTGCCGTAGAATACCAAGCAATTAATCGTACTCATCGTATAGGACAAGACAAAAATGTAATTTCTTATAAATTCATTGTGAAAGATTCTATTGAAGAAAAAATTTTAATATTACAAAATAGAAAATTGAAATTTGCTCAATTAATCGATACTACTAAAAGAATACCTATTACAGAAGATGATCTTGGTAAGCTATTTGAGTAATAAGGTGTTTAAAAAATAATATTGTCAAAATTATTTAAAAGTGGTGGTTCTATAACGTTTATTGTGGGTGAACTTAAAGAAAATCATTTTACAAAACAAAATAAAGTTATTTTGTATGGGGCTATTTTATAAGTGCTACACAAGATATGTGTTTCATTTATGCTAATAGAGGTAAGTGAGGATAAGCTTGATGAATATGAATATTGGTTGAAATAAGTGTTTATCAATGTGTGAGCAAGGGTCAATAAAACATAAATTATGTTATACTTAACAATTTATATTATATTAATTTTTTTTATTATTTTTGTCAAAAAATTATTATGGAAAAATTGCTAGAAAATTCCAAAGAATACCTCGCTCTTTCCAAAGATCATAAGCGTGATTACTTAGATCAGCTTTATCAATTTCTGATAGATGACCATGCTACTGTAGTAGATTATCAAAAGGTAAAAATCCAATCTACAGCTGCTATCTGCCCAAATTGTAGAAGTGAAAACGTTATCAAAGCTGGTAAACGCAAAGGTAGA
>JAHDSP010000552.1 GCA_018432645.1 Bacteroidales bacterium
CATTCTCGCAAATTTTGGCAAGAAGTAGAAAGTATATATCCTGATTATAAAAAGGCTAAAAAATGGTTAAAAGATAATGCTTTTTTACTCCTCCAAATCTGACTTTTTCCTCTTTAATGTTTGTGGAAACACATAAATAGCACCAGCTCTAATAACTGGACTAGAATAGATAGAATTCATATTTTCATTAAGATTCCATAACACTTCTAAATAAGCATAAAAATTAGTTGAAATTGGTTGTCTAATGCCAGGACCTATCAATAAATTTTCAGAAGTATACCAAATTTTATTATATGGATAATCTAATGCTGGAGCTTTATATAGCATCTCCTCAAATTCACAGTGTAAATATAACATTTTAAAAATTGAAAAATCTAAAAACACTCTCATCCCTGTCATATGTATGCTTGTAGCTGGATAATAATAATTAGACTGTATAAACCAATAAAACGGATTTAATCCTAAAGCTATAAAATTATTAAAATTATATGATCCTCTAGCAGACACCATAATACTAGTATTGGTACCAATTGTCAAACCCAATTCACCACCTAGATTAAAGGTCCTTTTTAAATCTGAACCAAAACTCAACATATCTGAATTTTGACTTTTTGCAGTGAAAAATAGTAACATTAAAATAACTAATACAAAAATTTTTTTCATATTTTAAAAAATTTTTTGATTATAAAATACATTTATGCGAAAGTAATTAGATTATGAAAATTAACAAAATAAATCTTATAAAATTGAATTATGCTTTTTATAAAATTGCATTAATTACTCGAATTTAGAAGTAAATTAAATAGAAATTTATTAAAAAATAAAATTACACTCATAAGAAATATAGTTATTAATGTGAATGAACCAGAAATATTTTAGTTATTAATTAAATAATTAAATAAATAAAAATTTTTAATTTTAATAAATGTTTAAATTAAATAATGATATATAAATTTAAATAAATAACAATTTATACTTTTTGTATTTTAGATTATAAAGAAAATGATTAAAAATTAAAATTTTAGAAAATATTTCTATAAAATGTTTATAAATAGTGATAAAAAAAGAATTTAAATTAGTAAATAAATATCATTACTTAATTTAAACAAATAATATATTATTATGTAAAGTTCTTAGTAACAGATATATATAAGTAACAATTTAGTTATTAATTAAAAGCCAAATTAAATTATTTTTATTAAATATTTTTTTATCAATATAAATTTTTAATGTAATTTTGAAGTCAAAATTTTAAAATATGAAATTTATTGTCTCAAATGCTGAATTAAGTAAAGCAATTAATAGTGTTAGCAGTGTTCCCATTGCTAATAATGTAGTGAAAATTTTAGAAAATTTTCTATTTTCTGTAAGTAATAATAATCTAACAATAACGGCAACAGACGGTGATACGAGAGCTAGCATTACTATAAATCTTATTGAAAGCGATGGAGAAGGAGAGCTAGTAATACCATCAAAATTATTACAAGATTATTTGAAAAATGTACCGTCTATCCCTATTGCATTCAATTTAGATACTACTGGTGAAAACAATTACCAAATTACTATATCTGCTGGTAATGGTGTATATCGTATGGTAGGAATGGATGCAGGTAATTATCCTACAATGCCTCAAATACCTGATGCTACAAGCATAGTGCTAAATAGTAGTATTTTATCTACATCTATTGAATACACTCTTTTTTGTGCTGCTCCTGTAGATTACAGACAAATACTTACTGGTATCAATTTTGATTTTAAAGATAATATGCTAAATGTAGTTTCTACTGATAGTCATAGATTAGTTCGTTATAGGAGATTTAATATAGATACTGATGATAATTTTAATTTTGTTTCTAAAAGAAAACCACTGCAATTGCTTAGAAATTTATTAGACAAAGACACAGATGTAACTATTAATTTTAATGAAACCAATGTATCTTTTGAGTTTGAGAATATTATTATTTCTTGCAAACTACTCGAAGGTGTATTTCCAGATTATGATAGAGTGATACCACCTAGTTTCGAAAATAAGCTTTTAATTGGTAAAGAAGATTTTATTGCTGCATTAAAACGTGTTAGTGTCTTCACTGATAAAGCTACTAATCAAGTAAAAATGCATATTGAAGGGCAAGAAATCACTCTCACTGGTAATGACGAAGAATATGCTAATGAAGGTATAGAAAAATTACAATGTACATACGAAGGAGAAGATATGGAAATATCTTTTAATAGTAAAACTTTTATGGAAATGCTGCAACATTTAGACTGTGATAATATTAACATCTTGATGAATAAACCTAATACAGCTATAATAATAACACCGGCAGAAGAAAATGAAAATGAAGACATTGTAATGCTTCATATGCCTATATCTCTTAAAGGGAGCGATGATTATTAAAAATTAAATTTACTTCATAAATATTAATTTTTTTTAAATTGGGGGATAAATAAGTTTTGTTCCCCAATTTTATTTTATAAAACTGCTAATAAATTTTATACTAGAAATTTTCAAAAAAGAAATACCAAATAACTATTATCACGCTAAAAAATTTTTTATATTTATTTTGCTTTTTTACTTTTGCCAAAAAAAATGAACCCTACTCTTTTATTATTAATTTTTATTTTTTACATTTTTGTATTATTTTTAGCAGCATATCTGACATCTAGAAAAGCAAATAATGAATCATATTTTTTATCTAATAGAAAAGCACCATGGTATTTAGTAGCTTATGGAATGATAGGTACTTCTCTGACAGGAGTAACTTTCATATCTGTTCCTGGTTTTGTGGGGGAAACTGGATTTACTTATTTAATGGTTGTTATAGGATATATTTTAGGTTATATAGTTATAGCTTTTGTATTATTACCAATATATTATAAAAATAATGTTACATCTATATATGAATATTTAAAAAACAGATTTAACATTCAAGCACAAAAGTCGGGATCATGGCTTTTTTTAATTTCTAGATCATTAGGTGCCTCATTAAGAATGTTTATAGTCATAGTAATTTTACAAACATTTGTATTAAGTAATTTTGGAATATCATTTTGGTTAAGTACAATAATTTTTTTACTCATAATTCATGGATATACTTTAGTAGGAGGTGTGAAAACTATAGTGTGGACAGATACTATTCAGACAACGTTTATGATAGCTTCTCTTATATTAACAATATATTTTATAGCTCAATTTATGAATACAAATGTGAATGGGTTATTAGATAATGTTTTTAATAGTAGTTATTTTTATATTATTGATAATAATCCAGCTTCTAAAAACTTTTGGATAAAGTTATTAATAAGCGGCATGTTTATAACTATCTCTATGACTGGTCTAGATCAAGAAATGATGCAAAAAAATTTATCCATTTCTACACTTAAAAATTCTCAGAAAAACATGATGGTATTTAGTATAATTTTAGCAATAGTAGATTTCATATTTCTCATACTTGGAGGCTCTTTATATTTATATGCAGACTATGTAAATATAGGTGCTTTGCAAACCTCTGATTATTTATTTCCCACTGTGTCATTTTACTATATGAATCAAATAGTAGGCATAATATTTTTCATAGGATTGATAGCAGCATCCTTTTCTGGTACAGATGCAGCACTCACAGCACTTACTACATCTATTACTATAGATTTATTGGATTTACCCCAAAAGATAAAATCAAATAAAAAGCTGAAACAATATAGGATGCTAATACAATGGGGCGTGTCATTAGGAATGTTTATTTTGATAATGATATTCTATACTGCAAATAACAAAGCTATCTTAGATACATTATTTACTATAGCTGGCTATACTTATGGTCCACTACTTGGATTATTTGCTTTTGGCATATTAACAAAAGCAAATATAGATGGTGGCAGTATTTGGCAAGTAATATTATTTAGTCCTTTATGCTCATTTGCGATAATGAAAATATTAAAAACTAATTTTCAATTTTATGTCGGTTGGGAAGTGCTAGTAGTAAATGCATTAATTACTTTCATACTTTTATGGATGATCAAGGAGCAAAGAGATTCCCAATTTGAGTTAGCACACCTATAACTTTATTTTTAAATGCGGGAATATAAACAACTTTTTTATTTTTCAATGCTTTTAGAGACTTTTTGGCTACAATATCAGGTTGCATCCACATGTGTTTTGGTACAGTAGAACGATCGAAATCTTTAAAAAATTCCGTATAGTGAAAACCAGTATTAGTAACACCGGGACATAGAGCTTGAATTTTGATATTATACTTTCTCACCTCTTTTTGAATAGCTTTAGATAAATAAACTAAATAAATCTTAGTAGCCACATAGATAGCACTGCCTTTAAATGGGAAAAATGCAGCTAAAGAAGAAACATTTATTATGTAACCATAACCTCTATCCCTCATCACAGGTATCGCTGCTCTGCAAAATCTTGTAGACGATTTCGTATGTACATCTATTATTTGGGAAATTTGATCCTTAGTTAAATTATTAAAATCGCCACGTAGCCCAAATCCAGCACAATTAATAAGTAAATCTAAATTTGGTGTGTTTATAATATATTCTTCTATGCTTTCCATACCTTGTTCAGTAGATAAGTCGGCTATAATTATATTTACATTTATCTCATACTTTTCCCTTAGATCTTTCGCTAATTGTTCTAATTTGTTTTGTCGTCGAGCTACTAATGTAATATCATGTTTCATAGCAGCTAATTCTTTAGCAAAAGCCTCACCTATTCCACTAGATGCACCAGTGATAAGTGCTATACCATTAGATTTTTTAATATCAATAAGCTTCATATAAATTTTATTAGTTTGCAAAATTAATATAAAATATTATTCAAAGGATTAAAAATTATTATCTATTTAATCAATCGTTTTTGGGGATAATCATCTGGAAATATGAGGTTTTAACTTTTTATGAGATGACTAAATAGCAGTTTTATCAAATCATATCTCCAGCGGAAACATTTTTTTTGTTACTTTTCTTAGTTTGATTGTCAATGAAAAGTAAATTAAATATAAATTTATATAAAAATCAATGATACTTATATGAAATATAGTTATTAATGTGTTATTAATATAACGCTTTAATAAATAAAAATTAATAATTCTAATAAATGTTTAAATTAGGTAATGATATATGAATTTAATTAAATTACTATTAATACTTTTTGTATTATAGATTATAAAGAAAATTATTAAAAATTAATATTTTAGAAAATATTCCTATTAAATGTTCATAAATAATGAATTTAAAATAGATAAAACAATTAACTAAATATCATTACTTATTTTAAACAAATAATTATTTTATTTTGTAAATTGTTTAATAACAGACAGATAGAAAAATTTTTAAAAGTTCTCATATATTCCAACTAAATTCAAGTAATTTATGCAACTTTTTCAGGGGAAATAAAAGGTAAAGGAAAATTATCTTTCTGGGCCAAAGCCCATACCTCTTTCTTTATTATTGATAAGTGATAGGTGATAGGTGATGGGGAGACTGGGAGAATAGGTGATGAAGTTGAAAAGTTGATTAGTTGATGGGAGACAGAGAACGAGGTGATGGGGAGAGGGGGTGACGGAGAGAAAAGGATAAATGGAGAATTGATGACTGAGAGAGATAGTGAGGATATGCTTAGTTTTTTCACTAATTAGCTTATAAAAACTTCTCCATTTCACTCATCATCCATCACTAATCACTAATCATTAACCACTTATTACCTCTTTATTGTCTGAACCATGATTTTTGGGATTAAAAGATTTTGGGATTGAATCTATTATTGTTGCTCATTTGGGTGCATTTGTTGACAATAAATATCTAACTCGCAATGTCTATAATTTCATCCACAGATTTACACAAATTAACACTGATGATTTAACTTTTTGAGTGAATTTGTTAATTAATTTACAACTAAAATCTTGCTAAACTAATCAACTTATCAACTATCACCTTTTACCTTTTAAACTCCTCAACAAATCAACTCATCAACTAATCAACTAATCAACCTTGATTTTAAATTTGTGCCCATTTGTGTCCATTTGTGGACTAATAGCAACAATAATTAACCTAAATAATTTACCTATAATAAACATTACAGAGCCTAAAAAATTTTTTTAAACTACTTTATAATTTTTTAATTATCTTTGTAACATAAAAATAATAAATGTCAAAGATAGAGCTTGAAGTTAGTGGGCTAATGCCTAGTAGTCCGTCTATAAATGCTTATGCAATTATATTGATAGAGAAATATGGTAATCGCACTCTACCAATGTTAATAGGTGTGGCAGAAGCTCAATCTATAGCTATTGCTTTAGAAAAAATATCTTATCCTCGTCCTTTGACTCACGATTTATTTATTCAATTAATTAAAGAAATAGATATAAGAATTGTCGAAGTTCTGATCTATAAATATGATGAAGGTATTTTTTATGCTTATTTAGTTATCGAATATAATGGGCAATTAAAAAGAATAGATGCACGTCCCTCAGATTGTATAGCTATAGCTCTGCGAGCTAATGTACCGATTTTTGTTTATGAGCATATTTTAGATGAGGTAGGTAATATTTTTGAGAATAAATATGAGATACAAAGAAATGAATCTGATAGTGATATAGAAGAAAATACTTATGATGTTACTCAAGATTTTTCATTAGAAAAATTTAAAGATCTAGATCCTCAATTTATTAAAAAAAGATTAGAAATATTGTCTATAGAAGATTTAAAAATATTATTAGATAAATGTGTAGAAGGCGAGCTATATGAATTAGCCTCATTGATAAGAGATGAAATAAAAAGAAGAGAACAAAAATAACAAACCATATGTTAAGATTTAGATTAATTATCATGAACTTTTTCCAATTTTTTATCTGGGGTTCATGGCTTTTAACGTTAGGGGCATTCTGGTTTCAATACAAAGGATGGACACCTACAGAATTTGGATTAGTATTCGCTACCATGGGAATAGCTTCTCTCTTTATGCCTACTATAGCTGGAATTATTGCTGATAAATGGTTGAATACTGAGAAATTATATGCACTATTTCATCTTTGTGGTGCTATTTTACTTTTTATTCTACCATCTATTAATAGTCCAATAGTCTTTTTCTGGGTAATGTTACTAAATATGTGCTTTTATATGCCTACTATTTCGCTAGCTATCACTATTTGCTATACATCATTAGAGAATGCAAAAATGGATATAGTAAAGACATATCCACCTATAAGGGTTTTTGGAACAATAGGTTTCATAATAGCTCTATGGACAGTGAGCCTATTGCAAGTAGAAACTTCACCAATACAATTTTACATTGCTTCTGGATCATCATTATTTTTAGCTTTATATTCATTTACATTACCCAAATGCCCTCCTCTAGGGAAAGGCAAAAAAGCAAATCTTACCGAAGCTCTTGGATTAAATGCTTTTAAATTATTCAAAAATACCAAAATGGCTCTTTTCTTCGTTTTCTCATTTCTACTAGGAGTTTCATTACAATTAACTAATGCATATGGCGATACTTTTATACATGATTTTGCTAAAATACCTGAATATGCTAACTCTCTAGCAGTAAAATACCCAGCAATTATAATGTCTATCTCACAGATATCTGAAGCATTATTTATACTTGCTATACCATTTTTTTTGAAAAGATATGGTATTAAAAACGTAATGCTCATGAGTATGGTAGCATGGGTATTGAGGTTTGGATTATTTGCTTATGGCAATCCCACTGATAGATTGTGGATGATTATTTTGTCTTGCATAGTTTATGGAATGGCTTTTGATTTTTTCAATATTTCTGGTTCTTTATTTGTAGAAACTCAAGTACAGCCAGCCATTCGTGCCAGCTCTCAAGGATTATTTATGCTTATGACCAATGGATTAGGGGCATTAACAGGTAGCTTATTGAGTGGTTTAGTTATAGAGAAATTCTTTGTAACAAATGGAGAAATTATGTGGCACCAAACCTGGTTAAGTTTCGCTATTTATGCATTGATAGTTGCTATTGCTTTTGCAATATTTTTTAAACATAAACATAATCCAGCAGATTTCGAAAATGTACATGTATAATAATATCATAGCATGAAACAATATTTAGATTTATTACAATATATTTTAGATAATGGAATAGAAAAAAATGATCGCACAGGAGTCGGTACGAGGAGTGTCTTTGGATATCAAATGCGTTTTGATCTTCAAAAAGGCTTTCCATTAGTAACTACTAAAAAATTGCATCTAAGAAGTATAATTTATGAACTAATATGGTTCATACACGGTGATACAAATATTAAATTTCTACATGATAATAATGTATCTATTTGGGATGAATGGGCTGATGAGAATGGTGATTTAGGTCCAATCTATGGGAAACAATGGCGTAGATGGGAAGGCAAAGATTGTAAGGTTATAGATCAACTATCATGGGTCATTAATGAAATAATTAAAAATCCTAATAGTAGACGCTTGATAGTGAGTGCATGGAATGTAGCTGAAATCTCCGAAATGAAATTGCCCCCTTGCCATGTTTTATTCCAATTTTACGTAGCTAATAATAAACTTTCTTGTCAGTTATATCAACGTAGTGCAGATATTTTTTTGGGTGTTCCTTTTAATATTGCTTCATATTCACTACTTACACATATGATTGCACAAGTGACAGGACTGCAAGTAGGCGAGTTTATTCATACTTTTGGTGATGCGCATTTGTATCTAAATCATATTGAACAAGCCAAACTACAATTATCTCGTGAACCTTTTCCTTTACCACAACTAAAATTAAATCCTAACATTAAAAATATTGATGATTTCAAATTTGAAGATATCGAGATAATCAATTATCAAGCTCATCCTTCTATTAAAGCTGACGTAGCAGTGTGATTATGATAAGGAGAGGGGGTGAGGGGGAGACTGGGTGACTTGGTAAAAAGGGGATTGTCTGAAAAAAATAAGACGAAATAAGGACAGAGTGAAAGTGTAACTTGATTAGGTGGAATTAAAAAATATTGCAGAATTAATAGCTTAATAATAATTAATAGGTATGGAAGAATTAACAGAAGAATTAATAAATAAATTATCTAATTATCATTGGTCAATAATTGTAGCACATGACCTTAATCTATGTATAGGTAAAAATAATGACATGCCATGGCATTTATCATCAGATCTTAAAAGATTTAAAGAAATTACTATGGGCAATCCAATAGTTATGGGCAAAAATACTTATTTATCTTTACCTAAAAAACCCTTGCCCGGCAGACTAAATATTGTATTATCAAAATCATTAAATCTAAATCAAGAAAATTTAATTTCATATCCATCATGGGAAAACTTATCTAATAAATTACAAAAAGATAAGGAATATTTCATTATTGGTGGTGCAACTATTTTTAAACAAGCTTTGCCATTGGCCTCTAAAATGCATTTGACTATTATTCATAACATTTTTGATTGTGATATTTTTTTACCAGATTATAATAATATAATTAAAAATTGGCAAAAGATCGAACATTCAGACAATTATGAAGAGAATGGGTTGATATTTCATTATGAAACATGGACAAAAAACAATCTATAAAATCAATTATGAATGCAAAAATAAAATCAGCAAGAGAAATTAGAAAAAAATTAGATGATAAAATATTCGAAAAAAATAATTTAGTTATCAATAGAATATTTAGCTTAGACAAACAAGCATACATCGATGGAGCTTTGGATAGAGAAACCAAAGAACTTATTGGACTATGTACTTCATTAGTATTGCGTTGTGATGAATGTGTTAAATATCATTTAGAACAATGTTATGAGTTAAAAATATCAACTGAAAAAATAATGGAAGCTCTATCTATAGCTAACTTAGTGGGTGGAACTATTGTTATCCCACATTTGAGAAAAGCAGTGGAATACTGGGATGAATTAGATATAAATTGAAAAACCCTTCAACATTGATTTATAATTTGTTTGCATTTATGGACAATAAATAACAAACCTTCAATGTCAATAATTTTATACACAGATTTACACAAATTAATACTAATTATTTAGTTTTTTTAGTACATTTGTTAATTAATTTACAACTAATATCTTGCTAAACTACTATACTTATTAACCTTGATTTTTAATTTGTGATCATTTGTGTGCATTTGTGGACTAATAAATAACAACAATTGGACAGATAAATAATTTACTCATAACAAACTTTATAGAATCAAGATTTTATTAATTTTTAAAAATTTTTATAAGTTTGTGAAAAAATTTTACATATGTCTAATCGTGAAAATTTTACTTCAACATTTGGCATAATAGCAGCTGCTGTAGGTTCTGCAGTTGGATTAGGTAATATATGGAGATTTCCTTATGTAGCTGGTCAGAATGGTGGTGGTGCCTTCCTAATAATCTATATTTTAATGGTTTTAATATTAGGTGTACCACTTTTAATGTCTGAAATGATGTTAGGCAGGCGAGCACAAGCTAATGTTATAGGAAGTTTTAAAAAATTAGGACCTAAAAGTTCTATAATAATTGGTATTATTGGTCTATTAGCAGCCTTTTTAATATTAACATTTTACAGTACTGTAGGCGGCTGGACGATTCATTATATTTATGCTAGCATTAATGGAGAAGTATTTCATACAGACTATCAAAATTATTTTTTAAATTTTAAAGATAACAGTTTTTTACCATTATTATGGCAAATAGTTTTTCTGCTATTAACAGCAGCAATCATATTAGGAGGAGTAAAAAAAGGGATAGAAAATTGTTCTAAAATTATGATACCAACCTTAGTGTTAATGTTGATAATATTAGTAATTAGAGCTGTTACATTACCGGGTGCAGGTAGTGGAGTTAATTTTTTCTTAAAACCAGATTTTAGTAAAGTTACAGGAACGACATTTTTGGCAGCAATGGGACAAGCTTTTTTTTCACTTAGCATTGGAATGGGAGCCATGTTAACATATGGTTCATATATACAAAAAAATGAAAATTTAAACTTTGTTAGTACATCAGCAGCCATGACAGATATTATGGTTTCGATATTAGGAGGTTTTGTGATATTTCCTACCTTGTTTTCATTCAATGCAGCTCCTGATCAGGGGCCAGGACTTATTTTTATAACTTTGCCAGCTATTTTTGAAAAAATGCCATGGGGAGCAGGTTTCTCAACAATATTTTTTGTTCTTTTATTAATAGCATCCATCTCCTCTTCGATTTCATTATTAGAAGTAATAGTAGCTGTACTGAAAGAAGAATTGCACTGGTCTAGAACATTATCAACTATATTAACTACAATTTCAGTAATAATTTTAGGCGTTTTTACAACATTATCTTGGAATACTTTTCAAAATATATTTTTAACAACAGCAAGTGGAAACAAAATGTATATCTTTGATATCTTTGATTATTTATCATCGAATATTTTGCTTCCTCTTGGTGGGTTACTAATTATGATATATGTAGGCTGGTATTTGAAAAAAGATATTTTTTATGAAGAACTTTCATATGGTGTACATAAAAAATTCACTTTAGCACTAAGGCCTGTAATTTTCTTTATAGTGAAATATATTTCACCAATAGTAATATTATTAGTATTTTTAAATGGAATTGGAGTTTTTTAATGTGTTAGATTTTCTTTCATTAATTAATTATAAAATATTAAATTTTCTAAATTAAAATAGTTGTATAGATAATAAAGTCTTTTTCAACTTTTCATATTAAAAGAATACCTTTGAATACCTTTTCAATAATTAGTAAACTATAGCATTACCCTAGCGGAGACTTTTCTTTGTGTGGTTGACAAAGAAAAGTAAATTAGATAAATAATCTTTTAAAAAAGTTTAAATTAAGTAATGATATTTTAATTTAAAAATATTTTGATTAATGTTTCTATAATTCTAAATTATAAAGAGATTCTATAAAAATTTAATTTTAAAAAATAATTTCTAAATAATATTTATTAATAAAGGGTTTAAGTATTAAAAAATTATTAATCAGATATCATTAATTAATTTAAACAATAATTTGATAATTTTAAAATCTCTTTGTCAAATCCGCATTTCACCGGCGAAGACTTTGCTTTTGTCACTTTTCTTTGCTGAGTTGACAAAGAAAAATAAAGCAAATAGAAATTTAATAAAAATCAATTATACTCAAAAAAAATATAGTTACAACCGAGAATGAACAAGTAATAATTTAGTTATTAATTAAACGCCTAATTAGATATACCAAATTAATAGACATAAAAAGCTTTTTTATTATAAATATTTTATTCCCATTCAATAGTAGCAGGTGGTTTAGAGCTAATATCATATACTACTCTATTAACACCTTTTACTTTATTAATAATTTCATTAGCTAGATTTGCTAGAAAATCAAATGGGAAAGCAAAAGGATTTGCAGTCATACCATCTACAGAATTAACTGCACGTAGAGCTATCACATTCTCATAGCTACGTTCATCACCCATCACTCCAACACTTTTTATAGGTAGAAGTACAGCAAAAGCTTGCCAGATTTGATCATATAAATTATTATCTTTCAACATTTTAATATAAATATCATCAACCTCTTGCAGAATTTTAATTTTATCAAGTGTAATATCGCCAATTATCCTAACAGCTAAGCCTGGACCAGGAAAAGGATGTCTATTGACTAAATCTGAAGGTATAGCTAACTGATTACCAACTTTACGCACCTCATCTTTAAAAAGCATTTTTAGAGGTTCTAATAATTTCAGATTCAACTTTTCTGGAAGACCACCAACATTATGATGAGATTTAATAGTCTTAGCAGAACTATTATTAGCAGCCGACTCAATAACATCAGGATAAATAGTTCCCTGAGCTAACCATCTAACATTATTGATTTTTTTTGCTTCATTTTCAAAAATATCTATAAAAGTTTTACCAATAATTTTTCTCTTTTCTTCTGGATCAACAACATTATCAAGACGTGAAAGGAATATATCAGAAGCCTCAATCCCCTTTACATTAATCCCAATACGTTTATAATTTTCTAGAACTTCACTAAATTCATTTTTTCTCAAAAGTCCAGTATCAATAAATATTCCATGCAATCTATCACCAATAGCTTCATTAATAAGTGTTGCAGCGACAGTACTATCTACACCACCAGACAGTCCTATCACGACTTCATCATCTCCTACTAGATTTTTAATATCCTCAATTGTCTTTTTAATAAAATAAGAAGGTGTCCAATCATAAGAAACATTACAAATATCTAAAAAATTTTTTAAAACATCTTTACCAATCACACTATGATGTACTTCAGGATGGAACTGAACACCATAAATTTTTTGAGAATAATCTTCGAAACCAGCTATTTTAACATCATCAGTAGAACAATTAATTTTAAAATTTTTAGGAATATTAACAATAGTATCACTATGAGACATCCAAACAATATATTCAGATTTAATATTTTTAAATAATAAACTACTACTGTCTACAAACGATAGCTTACGAGGGCCATATTCAGAAATAGAAGTTCTCACTACTTCTCCACCAAAATATTTTGCAATATATTGAGCACCATAACAAATACCAAGAATTGGAATTTTTCCAATATAATTTTCTATATTAGGAGTAGGTGCCTGAACATCGTTAACGGAATAAGGACTACCACTTAGTATTATACCTTTAATGTCTTCAAAAGAAATAATCTCTTCGACCCAAGGTAAAACTTCACAATAAACATTAGCCTCTCTAATATTACGTGCTATCAATTGTGTATATTGAGAGCCATTATCAAAAATTATGATTTTATCCATTATAAAAAATTTATTTACAAAAATATTTAAAAAATATGAGTTGAATTATGGGATATGAGAATCAATATTATTTGTTTAAAACAATTAATGATATTAATATCATATTAAAATTATTATGTATATTTGCCAAAAAATCAATATTTATGAAGACTTTAGTTGAAAATATTAATGAACACCTGGCTATGAGTAAGGAAGACTCCAAAGCCTTCTTCGATGATCTCTACGATTTCATACTTCAGAACGAAGCTGACGTAGTAGATTATCAAGGTCTAAAAATTCAAAGTACCCCTCCACTTTGTCCAAACTGTCGTAGCAACAATATTGTAAAAAATGGCAAACAAAAAGGTATGCAAAATTATCTTTGCAAACACTGTGGCAGACAATTTAGAGTTACCACTGGTACTTTTGTTTATCGATTACAAAAACCACAACTTATGCTCGAGTACATTCGTTGTATGGTTGCAGGCAAAAGTCTCAGAGCTTGTGCTAGAGAGGTTGGCATTAGTCTGCCAACAAGCTTCACCTGGCGACATAAAATTTTAGCTGCTTTGAAAAATTTTGACAAAAACGTTAATTTCTTTGGCATAGTAGAAATAGACGAATTGCTGATGGATTATTCTGAAAAGGGTAGAAAATATTCAAGTGTAAAAGAGATGAAACAAGCAATGAGAAAAAAGCCAAAGAAGGTTGCTGTAATAGTTGCTACAGATAGAAGTGGAAATATCCTATTCAGAAA
>JAHDSP010000232.1 GCA_018432645.1 Bacteroidales bacterium
ACCTGAATATGTAGCTTTGACAACTCGTATTTATCATGAAGCCATTCAGAGTGTTTATAATAATACTTTCTCTCAAACTAAAGTAGCAACCTGGATGGAAGAACTGAAACGTGTGTATAATAGAGGATTTTGGGATGGATATTATCTCGGTAGGACGATAGGAGAGTGGACTGATAGGGAAGGAAGTTCTGCTACTGAGTTTAAAGAATATATTGGATTTGTTTCAAATTATTTTAATAAAATTAATGTTGCAGAGGTTCATCTGGATGCTGGGCAACTAAATGTAAATGATAGAATATACATAATAGGACCTAACACTGGAGTGCTAGAATTCAAAATAGATGAGCTTCGTGATAATAATGGGAATATAATACAATTTTCTAATAAAAATATCGTTTCTTTTAAAGTTCCTCGTAGAGTGAGAAAAAATGATAAAGTATATATAATAAAAAATAGAAATAATGATTAGAAATTTTAAATTTTTACAATTATTTAATTTATTAATTAAAAAAAACTTAACATATTTTAAAATATAAAAAATATTAATTAACTTTGCAAATAATAAAAAAAATAATATGAAAGCTTTACATTTTGATATTAATAAGTATTTAGACCAATATTATGCTACTTCAGATGTTTTAGTTTCGTTTAAAGGCATGTTAACTGAAAATAAAATTGGTAGATTATTAGATGAATTAGAGTCAAACCTAAATAAAAACGAACGTGAATTGCGCTCTTCTATATTGATAGCAGCTAATGAAATGCTCGATAATGTTGTAAAATATACCTCAAATAAGATCTTACCTCAGGTCTTTATTGCTATACGAAAAATGGATACATTACAATTAATTACTGCTAATACTATTACACCTATTCAAGTAGATTCACTTAGAAATGCTGTTTATGATGCTAATAGATTAAGCCAACCAAAAACTAAAATAGACCATAGTGAAGCTAAAGAAAAAAATAAAAAATTGGGTCTTATAGATGTTTATCATAAAACTAAAAATCCGATTCAGATAAATTTTTACACTATTAATGATGGTAGTATTTTCGCAGAAGTAATAGCTACATTTAAGGTTTAATTTCATTTAAAGCTATTATCCTAACCCCTTATCTCGCACTCGTGGGTCTATTAATAAATATATCAAATCCACTATTAGTGTAACTACTATAAATAATAAAGCTATTATAAATATGCCTGCCTTTAATACAGGTAAATCATAATTTTGTAAACTTTCTACTATTAAACTTCCCATCCCTCGCCAGTTAAAAACATATTCTACAAAAACAGAACCAGCTAGTAATGATGCAAACCATCCACTAGCAGAGGTTATCAATGGATTCATAGCTGCGGGAAAAACATGATGGTAAATAATCCTATTATTTGATAATCCTTTTGCCCTAGCTGTCTTGATGTAGTCTGTACTTAACACATCTAACATGGAATTTCTAATTAATGGAACAAATACTGCTAATGGCCTTATAGACAAAGTAAATGCGGGCAAAATCAAATTTTTCCAATCTATATATGTGCTGTATGATAGCTCATCTACCTCTACTAAATTGCCATGCATAGATAATCCTGTAAAGTCATGAAGTAAATATCCAAATATCCAAGCTATTAATAAAGCTGCAAAAAACGATGGTAATGACATCCCAATAGAACTAAAAACTATAATTAGTCTGTCTATCCAAGTATTAGCTTTGATGGCTGAAATGCTACCTAATAGTATTGAAAGAAATAATGCGATTATCATTGTTACTACAGCTAATATCAAAGTTAGTGGAAAGGCCTCCTTTATCAATACCCATACTGGCTGGCCTGTAATATATGACTCGTGTAATACTATTGGTTTAATGCCAAATTTTACATTTTGGAATTTTACTATTGACAAGGTTTTTGATAAATAATTTTCATCATAAAAAAATACATTCTCTTCATTATCAGAAAATAATCCTAATGGGCTTATATCGTTTAAATATTTAAAATACTGAATGTACAATGGCTTATCTAACCCCAATTTTTTGCGAATAGCTTCCTCGGTAGCTACATCACTTCGTTGTCCCATTATTAACCTAACTGGGTCAGAAGGTAACATATTAAAAAGAATAAATAAAAATGTCAATACTCCCCATACTAAGAGTATCACGTATCCTATTCTTTTTAATATTAACATTTGCTTTTTTTCAATTAAACAAATCACAAAATAAATAATATTTTATCAATTTAAATGAAATGGTTTTAAAAAAATTTGGTTCTATAACGTTTTGTATATGTAAAGATTAAAAAAGACTAATTTTATAAAAATGAATTTTTTATTACTGTACAGTTAAATATTAACCACAGAGTTCTCAAAGAAGGCACAAAGAACACAGAGAAAGATAAAATTAAAAGGCTTAAAAAAGTCACTTTGTGAACTTTGTGTAATATCTTTGTGCCCTTTGTGGTAAAATAATTTATCCACAATAAACATTATAGAACCAAATTTTTTTAATTTTCTTTAAGAATTTTGTTTTATTTTTGTGTAAATTTTAAAAAAATAATGAATTCCATTTTTAATAATCAACAGATAATAAAAGAATATTTAGATAATATACAAAAAACAATTAATAGAGGTGATGCTAGAGAAGAGAGTTATTATGAGCATTTAAAAAGTCTAATTAAATCCTATGCGGAGCAAAATAATTTGAGAAAAGTGACTATAACAATTTTGCCAAAACAAACAGAAGCTGGTAATCCAGATTTTCGTATATGGGATGGCAAAAATCATATAACAGGTTATATAGAAGCCAAAGATCCTAGCATTACAGATTTAGACAGAATTGAAGAATCAGAACAATTGGTAAGGTATATCACAACTTTTCCTAATGTGATTTTAACTAATTTTTACGAGTTTCGTCTATATAGAAATGGTGAAAAATTAAAAACTGTTACTATTGCTAGACCAGTTATTGCACAAAAAATTAAAGTAGCTCCTCCGGAAGAAAATGTTGATGAGTTTTATAATTTACTTGATACATTTTTCTCTTTTTCATTACCACAAGTGAGTAGTGCAAAAGAATTAGCAAGAGAATTGGCTAAACGTACTCGCTTTTTAAGAGACGAAGTTATAACAATTGAAATAGAACAAGAGGAGAAAAAAGGTCAGCAATCAATTCTAGGTTTTTATGAAGCTTTCAAAAACTTTTTAATAGGAACATTGACTACAAATACTTTTGCCGACCTATATTCACAAACTCTGACGTATGGTCTTTTCGCAGCACGTACTCGAGCAAATGGCGAATTCAATAGAGAGCTAGCATTCAAATATATACCAAATACAATAGGAATATTGCGAGATATTTTTCGATACATTTCACTGGAAGACCCTCCAATTCAATTGCAGACTATTGTAGATGATATTTCTGAAGTTTTGAATGTAACTGATGTTAATAAAATCTTACAAGATTTTTATTTTCAAGGAAAAGGGGAAGATCCTATTGTTCATTTTTATGAAACTTTTTTGACAGAATATGATCCCAAAATTAGAGAAAAACGTGGAGTGTATTATACTCCAGAGGCTGTTGTCAGTTATATTGTTAGGTCTATCAATGATATTCTAAAATCTCATTTTTCTATGAATGACGGACTTGCTAGCAGAGAAGTAACTTTATTAGATCCAGCAGCTGGCACTCTAACCTTCCCAGCAGCAGCTGTTAAATTAGCAGTTAAAGAATATACTGATAAATATGGTAGCGGAGGTAAAAATAATTTTATAAAAACACATATTCTGGAGAATTATTTTGCTTTTGAACTTATGATGGCACC
>JAHDSP010000571.1 GCA_018432645.1 Bacteroidales bacterium
AGATGTTATCAAAGTCTTATTTTGGTTTTTAGAACATCGTCCAGAAAATTCGATATATAATCTAGGTACAGGAAAAGCACGTTCATTCATTGATTTAGCTAAATCTATTTTCTCTGCTATGAATATTAAAGAAAATATTGAGTTTATTGATATGCCAAAAGACATCAGAGACAAATATCAATACTTTACTGAGGCTAATATGGCAAAATTACATAATATTGGTTACGATAATCCGTTTTATTCATTAGAGAATGGTATTAGCGATTATGTAAAAAATTATCTAATACCTGATAAATACTTCAAAAAATGAAAAAAATTGTATTCATCATTATATTTTTATCGATCACTTATTTTTCTTTTGGACAGAAACTAGTAGATTCTACTAAAACATTTTCATTGATAGCACATTACAGTTTTGACTTTCCTGCATTTGATATGAAAGACAGATATGGTAATAATAATGGTGTAGGTACAGAACTATCATATAAAACTTCTAAAAACGTTTTATTTGCCTTAGATTACAATTATATTTTTGGTAATAATATTAAAATAGAAGATTCTATCTTTAAGGGTATCTCTACTTCAGATGGATTTATTATTGATCAAAATGGAATGTATGCAGAAGTTTTTTGCTATGAACGTGGTTTTTCTGTAATTGCAAAAGCTGGTTATCAATTTCAACTACCCACGAAATATTATTCAGGCATTCAGGTATTGGGTGGAGGTGGTTTTTTGCAACATAAGATTAGAATTGAAAATCGAGAAAATGTCGCCCCGCAGATTTTAGGTGATTATGCTAAAGGATATGATTATCTGAGAAATGGTCCCGCTGGTTATCTATACGTAGGATATGTATTTAATGCTAATCAAAAACTTATAAAATTCACTGCTGGTTTTGATTGTTTATTTGCTTTTACACAGTCTAGACGAGATTATTTATTTCCCATTCAAGGACCTGACAAAGGAACACATTTCGACATGATTTATGGCTTTAAATTTGGATGGATAATTAATTTATACAAATCAAATAAAACTAAAAATAAAAAATACTATTTTAACTAAAAAGTGTAAAGTTTCACCATGTAGTTAAAGGTTTTAGCTGTAATCTTAATGTGAAAACACCTTCTAATGCTATTGAAAAATGGTTTGAAATTAATCCGAAAATTAAAAAAACCATTGCAATTTAAAAATAAAGTGTTTATCTTTGCAACAAAATAAAAGTCTAAGTTTTCATCAATAATGTTATGAAACTTGACATTACGGGTTAAAAACTATTCTATCATGGAACAAGCCACCTTGAGTATTGTTATACCTGCTTATAACGAAGAAAGAACCATTGCAGAAGTTACGCGTAGGGTTTGGGAAACACCGTTACAAGAAAATGTTACTCGCGAAATTATCATCGTAGACGATGGAAGTAAAGATGCAACCGTAAAAGTAGTAAAAGAATTCTTAAATCAAAATAACGACAAAAATATCCGAATGATTGAATGTGAGAAAAATCGTGGGAAAGGAGCAGCCATTCGTGAGGGAATAAAACAGGCAAATGGCAAATGGATTATTATTCAAGATGCAGATATGGAATATGATCCTCGTGATTACAATATCTTGCTTCAACCTGCACTCGAAGGATATGCCGATGTGGTTTACGGGTCGAGATTTGTGGGAGGCAATCCCCACCGAATCCTATTTTTTTGGCATTCTATCGGAAATAAATTCCTTACTTTTATTTCGAATGCTTTCAGTAATCTCAATCTCAGCGACATGGAAACCGGCTATAAACTGTTTAGAGCCGATATATTAAAGAGTATAGAATTAAAAGAGAATCGTTTCGGATTCGAAACAGAGGTTACAGCAAAGATTGCCCGAATACCTGGAATTCGCATCTATGAAGTAGGTATTGCCTACTATGGCCGAACCTATGCTGAAGGGAAAAAAATAAAGGCAAAAGATGGATTTCGTGCATTATACACTATTCTAAAATATAACCTCCAACGAAAAAAACTTTGACGTCCTGTTGCTATGGCTATTACCTTGCTTTTGTTATTCATACTTGTTTGAAAATCAATGATTATTAAAAAGGGAAACAATTCGATTTCACTGTCATCGATGTGGGTAAATTTTACATATTAGAACTCAATTTGGTATCAATTGGTATCAAAAAGATTATTATCTATTATTTGTAATGGATCTTCCTGAAAAATATTAAAGAAAATACATAGCAGTTTAAAAATAAAATTTATCTTTGCAACAAAATAAAAGTCTAAGTTTTCATAAACAACGTTGTAAAACTTAACTAAAAAGTACTTTGTTAATGGAAAATATTTCTGATATAAGACCTGTTAAAAAGAAAATATTAGGCATAGAAATTTCAGAATTTGTAATATTTTTAATTGTTTTTGTAACAGTTTTTTTTCATATATTTTTTACTCATAATAGAAGAAATCTAGGAAATTGGGAATACCCTATATGGGCTGATGCAGCTGGATATTTTGTTTACCTTCCTGCTACATTTATTTATCACTATGATGGCAGTAAAATGCCAGAAAATATTCCTGCTATGACTGGTGATGGCTTTAGCATCGAAAATAATAAGATTGTCACTAAATACACTATGGGAGTAGCTATTTTGCAAGCTCCATTTTATGCTCTTTCATATCTAATTTCCAATATTTTTAATATTAATGATAATGGCTTTGGTAAAGTGTATATTTATGGATTAAGTATAGGAGCTGCTTTTTATTTTACTTTAGGATTAGTATTTTTATATTTATTCCTTAAACGTAGATTTTCTAAAAATATATGTTTCATTACCCTGCTACTAATTATTTTTGGTACCAATCTTTATTATTATACTTATGAGAAATTTCTATATTCTCATTTATATTCTTTTTTTATATTTTCTGTTTCTTTGTACCTTATAGACAAATTGATAAAAACTAATTTCAAAAAGAAAATTTATATAGCTTTATTTGGCATAATTCTATCATTAGCTTTTCTAGTTAGATACACAAATCCTATCTTTATAGTGTTAATGCTTTTATTTTTAGATATAGATAGCTGGCAAGCACTCAAACAAAGGTTTAAATATATTTTTAATATCAAATTTATTAGCATTACAGCCATTAGTTTTATAATAATCTTATTACCCCAATTGTTTTATTGGCATTATCTAACAGGTAATTTTTTATATTATTCATATGGTAATGAAGGATTTAATTGGTTAGAACCCAAGTTTTTAGAATTTTTCTTTTCACCAAATAATGGAGCATTTATATATACACCCGTTTATTTAATTATTTTTATTTATGCCATAATAATGTCAATAAAAAAGGAACAAAATGGATTATTGATATTAAGCATATTTTTAATAGCTTCATACATATTCGCGTCATGGTGGTCATGGAGCTATGGATGTAGTCTAGGTAAAAGACCTTTTGTAGAATTAACACCTATATTTAGCATTTGTATAGCCAGTTTGGCAGATAAAATAATAGAATTCAGAAAACCAATAATTAGTATAATATTATCATTAATTTTATTATTTTTTACTTTATTTAGTTTTAGCTTAAATTTACATTATGCAGGATGCTCTTTTGTATCTGATACGTGGGATTGGAATGAATATAAATTGATTATAAACAGAAGTAAATTCCCATTAATTAGATTTCATAAATATGAATATTCTACTGATTTTGAGTATTTCAATAATGAACTATATTATCCTTTTATCTTTAATACTAATTTAATTACTAAAAGTGATACAGCATATTCAGGACAACGAGTTTGCAAGCTTAATCCAAATGATCAATATAGTTTCACTTATAGAAGAGATTTTGGCACCATAACTGTAAAAGACTCTAGTAATGTAGATTTTAATATAAAATATTTTTTCCCAAATAGTGATTCAAATAAACTTGATGCATATTTAGTTATACAAGTAGAAGAGATAGATTCAGTAGTGTATTACACATCTAAAAAATTAGAACCTATTTCGAATGAATGGATAGATGCTAATATACAAGTGGGCTTACCGAAATTTCCTAATTATTTTGTATTAGTTGCATATGTATTGAATGATAGCTCAACAGTACTATTAGATGATTTTAAATTAACAGTAAGATTTTAAAAAAAGTAAAACGAAAAAGCAAAAAATTTTTTTAAATTTATATTGGATATAAAATTTAAAATTTTTATATATTTGTAAAAAAATATTAGAATTATGAAGCAGATAATCGAAGACGTAGACGAGTATATCTCTATGGG
>JAHDSP010000281.1 GCA_018432645.1 Bacteroidales bacterium
AGTGGTATGCGGCAGCGATAAAAAAGCATTTAAGGCTGTAAATGCAGAACACATAAAACATAAAGAAATATCTTCTAGTAAAAAGATGAAAGGTGGTATATACGGTGTATCAACTGTTCATAAAAAGATAACAGCTTTTGTAAGTTGGATATATTATAGGTTTCGTGGAGTGGCGACAAAGTATTTAACAAACTACATAATGTGGTTTGTTATTAAGGGGAAGTATTTGGCTAAGAAGATTATAGAAGATACGGGGAGATTGTTGAATTTGGCGGCGTCGGATAGGCGGGCGTGGGAGCGGTATAGTGATCTCATGTCAAAAACATATTTATTCTATAACATTTAAAATTTTTACACAAAAAATTTTAAAATCTTATTTATCCGCTATTATCATTAAACTTATTAAATGAATTTCATCCCCACTAATATTTGTTTTTACCTTTATAGTTATCAATCCTGGCTTTATTTGGCAGCCATCTTTAATGATTAGATTCAAATATGTCTTTTCATCAGGTTGTACTATTGGATTTAGAATTAATGTCTCTATACACTCTGATGATATATTTACATTTTCTATCTCGAATGATTCATTACCTAAATTATAAATAGGAATTTTAATATTACTTATGTTTGCCAATTCACTTGTTGTAATGCTTATAAATGATGAATCAGCATGAAAAATGCCAGATTTATTTTCCAATTTACTACCTTTAAAATCTGACATGTAAGAAGATATTTGAGCTCTACGTTCATGTGAAGCAGCTATGCTGTAAATAGATTTTTGTACCTCTTGTGGATTGTCTGATACATATGGTGAAGATAGTTCTTTGCCCATGGGCTCTTGAATTATTAATAATTTGCCTCCTGATGGATTTGTCCTTTCTATGTATGTAGACAATTCACCATTATTAATTTTTAATAAATAATTTTTAAGACTTGAAATTCTTCTTTTAGACAGATTAATATTATATTCTGAAGTATGCAAAGGGCTACAATATCCATTAATTTTTATTGTAACGTTACTGCCATTTTTTAAATCTTCTAAAAGTAAATTTGTGAAACGTTGTAGTTTATCAAACCCAGCTATTATTTCTGTATGGAAAAAATTTTCTATATCTTGTTCTGCTTTTAGTTTGTCTTCGCCTTTCATTCCTTTACTATATTCTTTTTTGTATTTGTCTATTAAATTAAGATATTCGAAATATAGCTCATCATAGCTATATTTAGTTACAGTATCCCAACTTCGTGGGTCAGGGATATCGTTATGAAAATATACTGTAATAGGTAATAGAGACATTATCTCTTCCTTCAATGGATTTATAGTATCCAATTTGCTAATTGTATCAAAGATTTTATTTTCTGTTGTAACTATTTTGTCTTCTAAGTAAAAAGCGAAAATATCATAGCAACAATATTGTCCATTCATGAAATAAGCCCCTTTCCTATTAGATGTTATATAGCCATCAAAGTCATAGCTATTTCTATAAAAATAAAAATCATTAAAAGGAGAATTTATGGGAGCACCTAAATTATTTACTTTTTGCCAACTATTCAAGTATCCTTTAGACGAAAATATATCAAATCCTCCAAGACCAGTATGGAAATTACTACTAAAAAACAAGGTAGAATCACGCAAATCATAATATGGTGTTATCTCATTACCTGCTGTATTTATTATTGGGCCGAGATTAATTGGCGTTTGGAAATTAAAATTTTTAATTATAGAATAGTATAAATCATAACCACCATATCCACCAACTCTATTAGAACTAAAAAATAATATTCCATCTCCATAGTCGTCTAGTATCAGAAATGGTTGAGTTTGATTACTATTATTAATGTTTATAGGAGCTTCTTTTATATTTTTTATAATTTCATTTTCATCTATTTCTCCCCAATAAATTTTACAATTTTCACCAGAATATTCACATTGTGTAAAGCTAAGATATTTTTGATTAGGACTAAAAGTAAGATTAGCATTATGTGTTTTATCTTTCGATTTAGAAATTTCAATTTTTTGTGGTACAGCTAATCCTTTTGGTAGGTAATAGGTTTTATAAATATCAGACCTAAAATAAGCTGGAAATAATGAACTATATTGCTTTGTGATATTTGGGCTATATGATGTGAAATATATTTCACCCTCATCACCATATTCTATGGCTGCAAATTCACTGTAAGGTGTATTGAGTGGTGAGGGTAGATGTCTCGTGGTAACGTTATTATTTGATGTATGATAGATATAAATATTTTCAAAATTAGCTAAAAGCTCTTTAGTATGTAGATAGCAAAAATCATCTTTATGTTCTGGAAACATCAAATATCCTTGATAATATTGCTTAGCCATTGAATAGTCTTCTAGATATCTGTATATTTCTCCTAAATAATATAGAGTTTCAGGATAATATATCAATGAGTCTGATTCCATTATATTATTAAAATGTTTCTGAGCTAAATCAATTAGAAATTCATTTAAAGCTAATTTACCAGCGTTGAAATTTTGATTGATAGTCAAATCCTTGCCTATATTAGCAATATATTCATCATAAGTAGTAGAATTATTTAAAAATTGACATTTTATGTCCAAACAAAATGTGCATAAAGATAAAATTAAAAAAAATCTTAAAAAATTGGACATGATTGTTTGAATTTATTATTATAAATACTAGGAGGATTAAAATATTTATAAATGCTTAATTCGAACCCACCTCTCCCTTGGCTAGCTACAGTAAGTGATGAAGTGTTAATATCATATGAAATCTGTCCCTGCCAGTCATAGCCCTCAATAGCAAAACCTAATATTATTGCATCCTTTATCCTAGTTCCTCCAAAACCACCGATACTTTTAATTGAGCTATTCTTATCAACAGGTTTCATGATTTTTAATAATGGTAATATCTCATTAAAAGGCTGCTGATATGAGTAATAAAGCATAATATCTATATAATACTTCCTAAAAAGCTCTTCGCTATAATATCTGATAGAGCTACGATGATTTAATGGCAAAATAAATTTACTTCCCTCACTATTAGATATATTTGCATTACCAATATTAGCTACAGCATAATCAAATTCTAAAAATTGTGAATTAGAAAAAAATAGTTGATAAGTTACACCTAAAGTCATAGTGAAATATGAAAATTTTTCATCAATGTATTGCTCATTAGTTTGTAGATTAGGGTCATATATATTGCCATTAAACTGATCTCCAAAATGCAATTTAGTAAAATCAAAAGATTTGAAATTGTACCAACCTTGTAATCC
>JAHDSP010000063.1 GCA_018432645.1 Bacteroidales bacterium
CGTTTAAGATAATAATTTTTTTTATTCGATTTTTTTTATTACTTTTGCATTCTAAAATTTATTAAATTTTTAAATTAATTTTATGTCAACAAGAATCAGATTACAACGTAGAGGGAAAAAACATCAGCCATTTTATACTATCGTAGTGGCTGATAGTAGAGCACCACGTGATGGGCGGTTTATAGAAAGATTAGGATTTTATGATCCTTTAACTGATCCTGCAACCATCGAAATAAATACTGATCGTGCTTTATATTGGTTACAAGTAGGTGCTAAACCTAGTGAAACCGTTAGATCTTTAATGTCTCATAAAGGCATCATGCTTAAATTTCATTTATTGAAAGGTGTTCAAAAAGGTGCTCTCACTGAAGAACAAGCTGAACAAAAATTTCAACAATGGCTTCGAGAAAAAGAACAACGTATTAATAAATTAAAAGAAACTAATTTATTAAAAGAAAAAGAAATTGACCAACAACGCTTAGAGCACGAAAAACAAATTAGATTAAAAAGAGAACAATTATTAGCTGAAAGATTAGCTGCTAAAGCTGAAAAAGAAGCTACCGCTAATGTTAAATCAGAAGAGCCAGAGATTGATTCTGAAGAAAATTAGCCCTATCTCTTTGTTTCATGTTTTTCCCTGATAATAATTCTTTAATTAATATAGGAAAAATTGTAAAACCTTTTGGAATTAATGGTCATGTGATCGTTAATTCCAAATTTTTTTTAAATATTGATTTTAATAAAACACAATCAATATTCGTTTATTGGGATTACTGCTATGTACCTTTGGTTATTGAAGATTATGAGCAGAGATCTGATGATCTATTTTTAGTAAAATTTCAATTAATTGATACTATAAGTGTTGCAGAAAAACTTTCTAATACTCAAATATTTGCTTTCAAAAAATATATTATTTTTGATAATGTCAGCTTAGATGATTCTCCTGAAAAGTTAATGAATTTTGACGTGATAGAAGCTCATTTTGGTAGTTTAGGAACAGTGGTAGGTATCCTACAGGGTGCTGCTCCACAATTAGAAGTGTCTAAAGATGGTAAAACAATTTTTATACAATTCATTCCAGAATATATTTATAAAATTGATTGGAATAAAAAAATTGTTTTCGTAAATCTACCAGAACAGTTATTTGACTTTTATGAACTCAAATAAGCCTTTTATTTTTAAGCAATTTACTATTTATGACGATTTATCCACTATGAAAGTAAATACTGATGGTGTATTACTCGGGGCTTTAGTACCAGAAGATAATTATCGCAATATTTTAGAAATAGGTTGTGGTGCTGGTTATATTTCTATTATGCTTGCACAAAAAAATCTAAATGCTCAAATAACGGCAATTGATATTGATAAAAATTCTATTGCTCAGGCTAATTATAATTTTAGAAATTGTAACTGGGCTAATAGGCTCTCTGCATATAAGATCTCATTAGAAGATTTTGCTAAATCTTCTTTTAATGATTTTGATTTAATTATTTCAAATCCTCCTTTTTATTTAGAAAATTATAGATCTATAAAGTCTCAAAATTTGATAGCAAAGCATAGCACTGTTTTAGATTTTTCTAATTTTTTGTCTTTGTCGTCTAATCTAATGAATGACAATAGCAAACTATGTATTATTTTATCTGTGAAATCTTATAATGCTATGATATCGATAGCTAGAGATTATTGTTTATTCATTTCTAAGCAGATAAACATTAATCCTCGTGAAAACAAAAAGATTTCGAGAGTTGTTTTGTTTTTTGAAAAACATTTAGTTTATCCTATAGAAGTTAGTAATTTAATCATTCACAATGAAGATTTATCGTATACTAATGATTTTTTAGAATTAACAAAAGATTTTTTGGTTCTATAACGTTTTGTGTGGGTAAAGATTAAAAATGAGTAATTTTATAAAAATAAATTTTATTTATTTTTGTACAGTTAAATATTAACCACAAAGTTCTCAAAGGAGGCACAAAGAACACAGAGGAAAAATGAAAGAGAATGAAATAGCAAATAAAGTAATTGGTTTGGGATTAGAGATCCATAAAGAGCTAGGTCCAGGTTTATTGGAAAGTGCCTATAAAGAATGTATGTATTATAAAATTAGGGAATCGGGGTTATTTGTAGAAAAAGAAAAACCGATGCCATTAGTATATGAAGGAGTAAAATTAGATTGTGGTTACAGGATTGATTTGTTAGTTGAGAAGAAATTAGTTATCGAAATTAAAAGCGTAGAAGCATTAAATGATATACATTTAGCGCATACATTAACATACCTAAAACTTGGAAATTATATATTAGGACTATTGATAAACTTTAATGTTATTTTATTAAAAGATGGAATTAAAAGAGTTATAAATGGCACTTTGTGAACTTTGTGTAATATCTTTGTGCCCTTTGTGGTAAAATAATAAACCCACAATAAACGTTATAGAACCGATTTTTTACTATTATAGCTTGAGAGTACTAGTCAGGTTATAATAGATGTTATTTCGTAATTATTAGTTTTTTAATTTCTTTATTAGTCTCAGTATTAACGTCAATTAAATAGATAGCTGGTGCTAAATCATCAGTATCTTCGCTTTTTTTAGTCAAACTTCTGATACTCGAATAAATATCTATAAAAACCATGAGGTTTATCAATCAATTCTTTATGAGTGCCACTTTCTATGATTTCTCCATCTTTTAGAACAATAATTTTATCAGCTTTTACCACAGTAGATAATCTATGAGCAATCACA
>JAHDSP010000274.1 GCA_018432645.1 Bacteroidales bacterium
GACTTCACAATTGCAGCAATTAAAATTAGAACATTTATTGCCTCGAGTGTTAAAAGCAGTGCCAAAAGTAAGAATAGATGCAGGCTGTGTACCATTAGTAACTCCTACAAGTCAAATAGTTGGTAGCCAAGCTGTCAATTGTATATTAGATGAAAATAAAGATCTACCTTGGTACACTACTAAAAATACTCAATTTATTAAATTAGTCGAAGGTGCTTATGGTAAAACTCCAGTACCTATAGATCCTAAATTTAGAAAACTTATTACTGGTAGCGAACAAGAAAAACCTTATGACACTAGTACATATATGCCATTTCCTAATAAAGAATTTCCTGAGTATGGTAATAGAAAATTGTATAATAATGAAAAAGAACAATTGCTATTAGAACTTTTTCCTAATGTAGCCGAAGATTTTTTAAAGAAAAGAGTAGAACAAGAATATCTGAAAGAAAACGAAGCAAAATTAAAAGAGATCGAATTAAAAGAACAAAAAAAACGTGAAGCTATTCAAAAAGAAAAAGAAAGATATGCTAAAATGACTCCAGAGGAGAAACAACAAAGATTATTATTTGGTTTATATAATTACTGGTCTTTACAAATAGAAGACATTGGCGATAGCAATTATGATGATTATGATCTCAATTGATAATTAGTCTAAAAATCATTGTAAATTAATTTTTAGTTTTTTTATAAATTAGGTTTAATTTATTGGATAAAAGCTAATATTTTATTACTTTTGCAATAGCAATATAATTTTATGATTGGTAGAAGAATTTTGAGAATCAAAGTATTACAGAGTGTTTATGCGTTTCACTTATCAGAGAATAACGATTTGCCTTCTGCTAGGAATTCGCTAATTAATAGTATTGATGATCTTGTAAAAATTTTTTTTATAAATATTTATTTTTTTTTAAATTTTAATAAGTTTTATAAAGAAAGACTCGAAAAAAATAAAGAAAAATTTTTCCCTTCTGAGGATGATATTAATCCTAGCACTGTCATTATTGATAATGTATTTATTAATGATTTATTACATAATGAAAATTTGAAAAGTGGTCTTAACAATTTATCTTTAGATTTTCCTTTTGAAAGTGATTTGTTCTGGGATGTTTACAAAAAAATCAAAGATTGGTATATTTATCAAAATTTTATCTCTAAAAATTTTTATACATTAGAAGATTATCAAAAATTTTATTCAAAGTTTTTTAAGCAATTTATTGCATTTCATCCATTATTAAAATCTTATTTAGAATCTGGCAATATCTCATGGAGTGATGATCAGAATACTATGGCTCTGATTACTTATATGTGGTTAAAAAATTATAATCCTCAGAATAGTGAGTCTAAACTACCTCCACAACCATTTAAACCAATAAAAAATATTGGTGATGAAGACGATAAAGAATTTGTAAAAACTCTTTTTGATAATACTATCTTAAACAAAAACAAATGGGATGAAGAGATACAAAAACATGCTCAAAATTGGGAATTGCATCGATTAAATCTTTTAGACCGTTATATTATTCATCAAGCTATGACAGAGATCGTTTATTGTCCTACTATTCCTATTAAAACTTCTATAGATGAATACATTGAGATTGCTATTCAATTTTGTACTGAAAAAAGTCATATTTTCATTAATGGACTCTTGCAAGCTATCATAGATGATTATAATAAACAAGGCCTAATTAATAAAACTGGTAGAGGATTAATAAGTAATTAATCTTTTATGAATAAAAAAGAATCTTTAGATAATATTTTGACAATTTTTGACAAAATAAATCCTAATCCTAAAACAGAATTAATTTATAAAGATGAATATCAACTGACAGTAGCTATCATACTCAGTGCTCAATGTACTGATCAAAGAGTAAATATCATTACAAAAAATTTTTTTAAAAGATTCCCCGACTTTAAAACTTTGTCATCAGCAACTATCGATGAAATCTTTGAACTAATAAAATCATGCTCCTATCCAAATAACAAAGCTAAATATTTAAAATCATTAGCAGATGAATTGATGGACAAATATAATGGCATTTTACCTGCGAATTATGAAGAATTACTTACTCTATCAGGTATAGGACCTAAAACTGCAAAAGTGATTTTAAATGTTTTATATGATGCTCCTACCATACCTGTAGATACGCATGTCAAATGTGTAGCCACCAGATTAGGTTTCGCTAACGACAAGGATACTCCATTAAAAATTGAAAAAATACTATTAGAATTAGCTCCTCCAGAATATATTAATCGAATACATCACTGGTTTATATTACATGGCAGATATGTGTGTACAGCTAAATCTCCCAAATGTGTTAATTGTCAAATTTCTAAATATTGTGATTATTTTATAAAAAATTTCTCGTAAATTTGTAAAAATAAAAGTTATATGAAAAGATATGTGTTGGTAACTTTTTTTAATTTCATTACTATATTAGTTTTCACTCAGATACCTAATGGATATTATGATAATGCTCAGGGCAAATATGGACAAGAGCTTAGAGAGGCTTTATATAATATTATAAAAACTAATTTTACATCTATTAGCTATAACGAATTATGGGATGCATATCCACGGACTGATAAGAAACCTAATGGCAAAGTATGGGACATTTATAGTGATATTCCTAATGGCATTCCACCATATGAGTATACATTTTTCACAGATCAGTGTGGTAATTATAATGGAGAAGGTGTTTGCTATAATAGAGAACACACTGTACCAAAAAGTTGGTTTAATGAAGCCTCACCCATGTATAGTGATCTTTTTCATGTTTTGCCTACTGACGGTTATGTGAATGGTATGCGAAGCAATTATCCCTATGGCAAAGTAGGAAGTGCAACCTGGACTTCTATGAATGGTAGTAAACTTGGTAGTTCTGCAACTATTGGATATTCTGGCACTGTTTTTGAACCTATAGATTCATTCAAAGGCGATGTAGCACGCATCTATTTCTATATGTCTACTAGATATATGGACAAAATAGCTAATTGGGAAGGTGAAAGTTTCCAAAATAGTGATTTATCTCC
>JAHDSP010000090.1 GCA_018432645.1 Bacteroidales bacterium
AGAGCCACGTTTCATAGCATTTACATGATCTTCAAATAATAATTTAGGAGCTTCTTTACCAGGTATTTGAGCAGTAGTGATGATAATATCAACTTCTTGAGCTTGTTTTTTGAAAAGATTTAGTTCAGCTTTAATATAAGCCTGGCTCATTTCTTTGCTATAACCTGTTTCAGTAGATCCATCCTCTTCGAGATCAACAGTAATAAATTGGGCACCCATAGATTGTACTTGCTCAGCAGTTTCTTTTCTAGTATCAAAAGCTCTCACGATAGCACCTAATGATTTAGCTGTACCTATAGCAGCTAATCCTGCAACACCTGTACCTATTACGAGCACTTTAGCAGGATCTACTTTTCCAGCAGCAGTAATTTGACCATTAAGGAATCTGCCAAAATGGAAAGCAGCTTCTACGACAGCTCTGTAACCAGCAATATTAGACATCGATGAAAGTACATCCATTTTTTGAGCACGAGAAATACGTGGTATTGCATCCATGGCTACAGCATTAATGCCTTTCTCAGCTAATTTTGTTAAAAGCTGTTGATTGAGAGCTGGATACAAATAAGACAAAACTAAAGTACCACTTTTCATCAAATTAATTTCTTGGTCAGTAGGAGGCTGCACTTTAAAAACAATATCAGCGATAGAATACAACTCTTCAGCACTATTAATAATAATAGCACCAGCATTTAAATAATCCTCATCAGTGTACTTAGCTTTTAACCCTGCATTAGATTGAATATAAACCTCATATCCCAGTTTTTTTAATTTTGAGATATTTTTAGGTGAAATAGCGACCCTATCTTCGTTGGGATCTATTTCTTTAGGGATAATTATTTTCATCTTTTTATTTTATTAAAAAAAACTTCAAAAGTAAAAAAATTTTTTTTAAATAAAAAAAGGCTTTGTGCAGAGTACAAAGCCTTTTTAATTAAATATTATTAAAATGGATTAAACAACTCCTTGAGCAATCATAGCATCAGCTACTTTAACAAATCCACCAATATTAGCACCTCTTACATAATTAACTTTATCACCTTCTTTACCATATTTTAGGCAAGTGTTGTGAATATTAATCATGATTTCATGTAATTTATTATCAACTTCTTGAGGTGTCCAACTAATGTGCATAGCATTTTGAGTCATTTCTAAACCAGAAACAGCCACACCACCAGCATTTGCAGCTTTAGAAGGGCCAAAAGGAATATTATTTTCTTGTATATACTTCATAGCTTCTAAAGTAGTAGGCATGTTAGCTGCTTCTACATAGCATTTAACACCATTTTTTACAATATTTTTAGCATCTTCTATATCTACTTCATTTTGAGTAGCACAAGGTATAGCTATATCACAAGGCACACTCCACGGTTTTTTACCAGCATAGAATTCTACTTTAAATTTATCAGCATAATCTTGAACTTTATCTCTGCCAGACAATCTCATTTCTACCATATAATCGACTTTTTCTCCATTCACACCATTAGGATCATAGATATAACCATCAGGGCCAGATAAAGTAACAACTTTGCCACCTAATTCAGCAACTTTTTTAGCAACTCCCCAAGCTACATTACCAAAACCTGAAATGGCAACAGTTTTACCTTTAATATCCATACCCATAGTTTTGAGAATCTCTTGAGTAAAATAAACAACACCAAAGCCAGTTGCCTCAGGACGAATAACACTACCACCATATTCTAACCCTTTACCAGTGAGTACTCCAGTAAATTCGTTTTTAATTCGTTTGTATTGGCCAAAGAGATAACCAATCTCACGAGCACCTACACCAATATCACCTGCTGGCACATCAGTGTTTGGACCAATATATCTGTAAAGTTCATTCATGAACGATTGACAGAAACGCATAATTTCTGCATCAGATCTACCACGTGGATCGAAATCTGAACCACCTTTACCGCCACCCATAGGTAGAGTAGTAAGAGAATTCTTAAATACTTGTTCAAAAGCTAAGAATTTCATAATACTCAAATTAACACTAGGATGAAAACGTAAACCACCTTTGTAAGGACCAATAGCAGAATTCATTTCTACTCTAAATCCTCTATTTACATGTATTTCACCTTTATCATCCATCCAAGGTACTCTAAACATTACTACTCTCTCTGGTTCAACCATTCTCTCTAATATTTTGGCTTGTTTGTACTTAGGATGTTCCTCAATGTAAGGGATTAATGATTCAACAATCTCCCTAACTGCTTGGTGAAATTCATTCTCACCTGGATTTCTGGCTATTACATTAACCATGAAATCATCGACAATCTTTTTATAATCTGTCATAGCTTTTTTATTTTGGCTTTTTGCAAAGTTATAATTTTTTATCTTACTATTAATAACATTTAATTTTTTATTATTTGCCATTTTTAAAAATATTATTATATTTTTTACTAATATATTGATTTATAAATATTTATATTTTTTCAATATTTAATAAAATTATTTTATCATATTTTTTATTGTTGTATGTTTATATATTTATTGATAAATAATATATTTTAAATTGATTTTATTAATATAAATTAATGATTTTTTATACAATTAAATCACTATTTATGTAATTTTTTCTAATTTTGTTAATAAATTAATTTTTATTGATTTATAAATGTTAATAGGAATATTAAGTGATACTCACGGTAGTCTACCAATAGAGACAAAAGATTTTTTTAAAGATTGTGATGAAATTTGGCATGCAGGAGATATTGGCAACATTAAAATATTGAATGAGCTAAGAGACATAGCACCTACATATGCAGTATTTGGTAATATAGACGATAGTCAGATAAAGCAAACCACCTCAGAAGAATTATTTTTTCAGAGAGAAGGAGTTAAAATTTATATAAAACATATAATCGGCCGTCCAAATAAATATCAAAAAGATATAATAAAAAAGATTATAGAATATAGACCAGATCTAGTGATAGCGGGACATTCACATATATTACAAATAATTTATGATAAAAAATATAAATGGCTTTTTATTAATCCAGGTGCAGCAGGTATGTATGGATTTCATCAAAAGATCACACTTGTAAAAATAAAAATAGAAAATAACAAAATAAGCAATGCTCAAATTTTTGAAAAAGAGAAACAATAAAATATTTCAAAAATATTAAAGAATTCTAATTTTAGCAAATTTAAGAATAATATGTTTTTTGCTAGCATTTTCGAAATCTACAACAGCTTTAGCTTCTGAATTATTACCTTCAATACTAATTATTTTACCAATACCAAACTTATTATGCTCTATGACCATCCCTTCTTTTAATTTTTTAAGTAATTTAATACCAAGGGTAAAAGTTTTGTCTTTAGTATCTATCTCATTTTTATCTGGGAGTCTTTTTTGTCTATCATTATTAGATTTTTTATTAGAATTTTGATTATAATTAAAATTATTTGGTAAACTTTTTTGCTGATATTTACCGTTAAGAAATAATTTTTGAGATTGAGCATTGAAATGTTCATTATCCATTTCGAAAATGAATCTACTAGGTTCATTAAAACGAACAACACCTTTGCTGAAACGTGTCATAGCAAAGCTTATATACAATCTTTTTCTAGCTCTAGTAATAGCGACATAAAATGTACGTCTTTCTTCCTCTATAGCTCTCGCATCCATCAAACTATTAAAATGAGGTAAGATATTTTCTTCTACACCTACAACAAACACATTATCAAATTCTAATCCTTTGGCATTATGAATAGTCATGAGAGAAATCACATTATCATCGTCTATATCATCACTAGAAGTAATGAGAGAGATAACTGCTAAATAATCTTGAAGTGTTGGGAACATGCCATCATTTTCTTCCTCGAAATGTTCAGTATAATCCCTAATACCAGATAATAAAGCATCTAAGTTTTCTGCTCTTTCGTGGCTATCAGCTTCAGCATATTTGTAATAACCAGTTTCATAAATAATAGCTTTAGCGATAGTGAAAGCGTCTAGCTGATCTAATACTAGTCTATACTTTTCCATAGAAGCATGAAAGGTCTTTATTCGTAGTTGAGTAGGCTTACTAATATCTAATTCATATTCATCAATATGCGATAATAATGTGCTAAAAGGCAAATCACTATTGGAATAAAAAGCTTCTTGCAATTTAAGAGCAGTAGTATTGCCAATGCCACGAGGAGGTAAATTAATTATACGTTTAAAAGCTTCTATATCATTAGAATTACAAATAAATTTAAAATAAGCTAAAACATCTTTAATTTCTTTTCTTTCATAAAAAGACATACCACCATAAATACGATAAGGCAAATTCAAACGTCTGAGCTCATCTTCTAGAGCACGAGATAGAGCATTTACACGATATAAAATGACAAAGTCCTTATAATCATAATGATAATTTTGAATTACCTGAAAAATATTGCTAACAACTTTACGAGCTTCCTCATGCTCATTATCAGCAGTTAATATAGCAATAGGTTCTCCTAATTCGTTATCAGTAATGATTTTTTTATCAATTTTTGCTTTATTGTAACTAATCAAATTATTAGACACATCTACTATACGCTTCGTTGATCTATAATTACGAGTAAGAATAAAAGTTTTTAAATTAGGAAAATCTTGTTTCAGCTGAAAAATATTACCAATATTAGCACCACGAAAAGAATAAATACTTTGTGAGTCATCTCCTACTACACAAAGTTGCTCGTTGAGATCAGCTAATTGCCTTACAATAGCATATTGAGCATAATTGGTATCTTGATACTCATCAACTAAAATATAAGTATATTGATCCTGATAATTTCTAAGTATTTCAGGGAAATTATTAAAGATTTTATAGGTAAAAAGTAGTAAATCATCGAAGTCTAATACATTCATCCTTCTACATCTCTGCCAATATTCCAAATAAATATCAACGACATGAGGTTGTCCAAATTTAGTATCATCAATAATCATTTCTTGATTTTCTGCATAATCATACGGGTCTATAAGCATCATTTTAGCTTGAGAAATACGAGTTTGCACTAAATCTGCCTTATGCCTCTCACTGACCCTCATATCTTTAATAATATCTTTTAGTAAACTTCTAGTGCTTTCAGTGTCAAAGACAGTATAACTGCTAGTATGTCCGATTAATTCGGCATTTTTTCTAATAATTTTTGAAAAAACACTATGAAAAGTACCAGCAGCAATAGCTCTAGCTTTTTTAGCACCAGCATATTTATTTATTCTACTTTTTAATTCATTAGCAGCTTTATTAGTAAATGTAAGAGCCATTATATTATCTGACTTAAAACCATGATCTAATAAATATAAGATTTTATAAGTAAGTACACGAGTTTTTCCACTACCAGCACCTGCTATGATCATCATTGGGCCATCTAAATATTTTACAGCATTTAATTGCTCATCATTTAATTCCTTTGTATATATGTCTGCCATAATTTTAATTAAAATTAATCAATGTTTTTTAAATATCTTTTAATAAATGATACATAATTCATAAATTTATTTCAATAAATATGAATCTTTTTTGTTTTACCTATCCCTCATTAAAAGTAACTTATTTTTTTAATAAAAATTTAATGCAAATATACAATAAATTATTAAAAAAATTTTAAATAAAAATTAAAATTCATTACATAATTTACAATTATAAAATGAGAGAAAAGTAAATAAATATCGATGATAGTAGTGAGAATAAAAAAAAATAATACAAAAGAGATTAATAAGAGATAAAAAAATTGTAGAGGATAAAAGGTAGAGGGGATGAATGAGTATAAGGGAGGTTGATTAAAAAGGGAT
>JAHDSP010000564.1 GCA_018432645.1 Bacteroidales bacterium
ACTATAATACAACCCCACTTCATATTTTTCATCTGCTTCTAGTACTAAATTTTTTTGCCCAAAAGCAAACATCCCAGTAATAAATATTAAGATAAATGTGATTAAAATACTTTTATTCTGCATATGTAATTTTTTTGCTAAATTAATACTTTTTTTTCAAATATTAGCAATTTTCTTTTTTCAAATTTATAAAAATAAAAATGATTTTTATTATTTTTTTAAAAATATTAAAACAAATATATAATTTAGCAAATTGAAAATTTTAGATTAAAATGAAAGAACATTTTAAAATAAAAAAGGGACTCGATATTCCTTTAGAAGGTGAAGCTCCATTAAAAGATTTACCAGATATTTTAAGTGATAAGTATGCTATTTTACCACCAGACTTTAGACTTTTGTCGCCTAGATTACTCGTACAAGAGGGGAATAATATATTAGCTGGAGAACCAATAATTCAAAATAAATTAAATGAAAATATTCTTATTACATCTCCTATAAGTGGTAAAGTAACTGCTATTATAAGAGGAGAAAAAAGAATACTAAAACAAATAATTATTACACCTAAATTCCCACAAGAGTATAAAATTTTTAATATTCCACCAACATTAGATAGAGATAATATTATTAAACTTTTACTAGAATCAGGCCTTTGGGTAAATATAAAGCAACGTCCCTATGGTATCATAGCTAACCCATCAGATTTGCCAAAAGCCATTTATATTTCTGCTTTTGATAGTTCTCCATTAGCTCCAGATCCAGATTATTTAATTAAAGGTGATGAAGAAAATTTTCAAAAAGGTATTGATATTATAAAAAATTTAACTTCTGGACCTATTTATTTAAATATTTCTTCCTCGCGTAATAAATCTGACTTTTACAAAAATATTAAAAATGTAGAGTTACATGATTTCGAAGGTCCACACCCTGTAGGAAATGTTAGCGTACAAATTTCTAAAATTAGTCCAATAAATAAAAGTGATATTTATTGGTATTTATATCCACAAGATGTAATTTTTATAGGTAGATTATTCCAAAATGGAAAATTAGATTTGCATAGAAAAATAGTACTAACTGGAAGTGAACTCACTGAACGTGGCTATATTACAAGTTTACCTGGCATTTCTATGCAAGCATTGCTTAGTAATAGATTAAAACAAAATAATGTGCGTGTGATAAGTGGTAATGTATTGACAGGCACTAATGCAGGATTAGATGGATTTCTCAGCTATTATGACAATCAGATTACAGTGATACCAGAAGGCTATTATTACGATTTCTTTGGGTGGATAGCACCTAAATTTACAAAATATAGTCCTTCTAGAATGATTATGAATTGGCTCATCAGAAGTAAGAAAAAAAAATATGTTTTAGATACAAATATGCACGGTGAAGAGCGACCTTTTGTCCTCAGCGATCAATATGATAAATACTTCCCTTTTGATATCTATCCAGTGTATTTGCTAAAAGCTATTCTCAGCGAAAATATTGAACAAATGGAAAACCTCGGAATATACGAAATTGTAGAAGAAGACTTTGCACTACCAGAATATGTTTGCGTCTCTAAAATCAATTTACAAGAAATAGTAAGGAAAGGTATAGACCTAATGATAAAAGAAACTACTTAATAATTAAAAAAATAAATATTGATATGAATTGGTTAAGGTCATTTTTAGACAAAATAAAGCCAAATTTCGAAAAAGGAGGTAAACTTTATTTTCTTCATTCCACTTTTGAGGCTTTTGAAGTCTTTTTTTTCGTGCCAAATAAAGTTACTGAAAAAGGATCTCACATAAGAGATTACGTAGATTTGAAACGATTGATGATACATGTACTAATAGCTTTAGCTCCAATTGTTTTGTTTGGCATGTTTAATGTTGGACTTCAGCATTTCAGACTACAATTAGGGTTAGATATAGATGCATGGGGGCAGGTAGTTAAAGAAATTGGTTTTTGGCGAATATTTTGGTATGGATTTTTACGTGTATTGCCAATAATAGTAGTAAGTTATGTTAGTGGACTTGCAGTAGAATTTGCCTCAGCACAAATAAGACATCATCAAGTGAATGAAGGTTTTCTAGTCACAGGCATGCTAATAGCATTAATAGTACCTCCTACAATACCATTATGGATGCTAGCAGTTGCAACAATCTTTGCTGTAATTTTTGGTAAAGAAGTATTTGGTGGCACAGGGATGAATTTTCTAAATCCAGCATTGCTAACAAGAGCCTTTTTATTTTTTGCATATCCTGCTAGTATGACTGGTGATGCTATATGGGTAGCGAGCAAAGGATTGGATGTCATTAGTGGCCCTACACCATTGGCTTTAGCTGCTCAGAATCAATTCATTCAATCTCCTTCTTTACTTACAATGTCTCTAGGATTCATTCCAGGCTCTATAGGAGAAACCTCTAAAATATTAATAATTTTAGCAGCTATATATTTGATATTCACAGGCGTAGCTAATTTAAGGGTTATGATTAGTGCATTACTAGGTGCTACTGCTATGGGAATAATTTTTAATCTATGGGGAGCTAACGAATATATGCAAATACCATTTTATTATCATTTTTTTATGGGTGGTTTTTTGTTTGGTGCAATATTTATGGCTACAGATCCAGTAAGCTCTGCTCAAACTCCAACAGGCAAAATCTATTATGGATTATTAATTGGTATATTATGCTTACTAATACGTGTTGTCAATCCGGCATATCCCGAGGGCACGATGCTTGCCATATTATTAATGAATGTTTTTGCTCCATTAATAGATCATTTAGTAGTGCAACAAAATATTAATCGTCGTAAAAAAAGGGCTTTATTATCTCAAACAATTAAATCATAATATTATGGCTAAATTTACAAATAGATATATAATCATATATTCAATAATAATGGTAGCAATAGTTGCCATATTATTAACTTTAGGTGCTACAGCTTTGAAACCTTTTCAAGATAAAAATAAAAAAAATGAAAAAATAGGCTATATACTTAGAGCATCTAGACAAAATTTTGACGCAAAAAATGCTGAAGATACTTATAAACAATTCTTAATAAAAGAAATAGCTATTAATGAAAAAGGAGAGGTAATAGCAGAATTTGATTATAATAATGGTCTAAAAGGCAATATTAGGCCTTTTGATATTGACGTAAATAGTGAAGTGAAAAAATTCAAAACAGGTGATTCATACATTTTGCCAATATACCTAATCAAGAATGAAAAAGATACACTCACCGTTATTCCTTTTTATGGTATGGGTTTGTGGGGTGCTATATGGGGATATGTAGCTTTAGAAAATGATTTAAATACTATTCATGGTGCTGTTTTTGATCATAAAGGAGAAACTCCAGGCCTCGGAGCCGAAATATCTGAATTACCTTTTCAAGAACAATTCAAAGGGAAAAAAATCTTTGATGAAAATAATCAGTTTACTAGCATCGCCATTGTTAAAGGTGGTGTGAAACACAGCAATATACCAGAAATACATGGTGTAGATGCCATCTCTGGCGGCACTTTTACTAGTAAAGGCCTCGGTGATATGCTAATTGATGGATTTAAAATGGCTATGCCATATTTAGAAAAACATAAAAAGTAAAATTACGTTATATTAATATTTATTCTATTTTGATATTAACAAGTTAAATTAAAGTTTTTTATCTTATCATGAAATTAGAAAATTTAAATATAGATGGTAATCATTTACCAGTATTAGAAACATTTTACAGTTTACAAGGTGAAGGATTACATACTGGATTAGCTTCTTTTTTTATTAGATTAGGTGGCTGTGATCTGAGCTGCTGGTTTTGTGATAGTAAAGAATCTTGGAATCCTGACATTAATAACCTAACAACACCCTCTGAACTATTAACAAAAGCCATGGAATACAATACTAAACATGTAGTTCTGACAGGTGGAGAGCCAATTTTATATCCTTTAGACCAATTAATTAATTTATTTCATGCTCATAATTATTACATACATCTAGAGACAGCAGCCACAGCACAATGGATAAACAATATAGATTGGA
>JAHDSP010000187.1 GCA_018432645.1 Bacteroidales bacterium
ACTCCGTGAAATCTACTCAACCACGTTTTGAAATCACTTATTTTGCCCTCAACAATCTTAACACTGTACATCCCTCGTTTAATTTGCCTTTTGTTAACTATTACCTTTTTACTTTGCAAATTTTTCACAGCTTTTCTGAACTCTTTCTTGGGCTTTACACATATCAGATTATTCTTTGATATTCTATTCTTGAGCTCTTCTTTCAATTGTTCATTTTTTACTTTTCTCTCTCCTACTTGTTTAAAAAGTAAATTACCTTCTCTGTCTGTTACGACTAATACCGCTACTTTGGGATGTTTTTTCTTTTTAGCTCTCCGATATTCTTCTTTGTTTTTAAATTTCCTGCCTTTTTCTGAATAGTTCATTAGCAGTTCATCTGCTTCTACAATACCAGAGAAGCTTATACCACCTTCTAAAGCTCTAATGGCTGCTAATATTTTGTGTCGCCATTCGAAACTTGTTTTCAGACAAATGCCAACCTCATCAGCACATACACGCAAACTTTTACCCTCGAGCATACATCTCATATAGTCGAGCATTAATGGATATTTTCTCATGCGATAGACAAAGGTGCGAGCAGTCTCACGAAATTGATAACCGCAAGTTTTGCATTTGTAAACTTGTCTGCCGTTTCTTTTGCCCGCTTTTATGACATTTTCACTTCTGCATTCGGGACAGATGGCTGCGGTAGATTGAATTTTTACTTTTTGATAATCTACAGCAGTAGCATTGTTATAGACGAGATATTGATATAACTGATCTAGGAAATCACGTTTATGATCCTTAGGCAGAGCCAAGTATTCATCGGTGTTTGTAAATAGATCTTTCATAATTATAAAATTTGGACAAAATTAATAAATTTTATTGAATTTAAAAAATATTTAAAGTATAACATATTAATACTCTTTTCCGCATAAACATTTTTCGTTTATTTTACCCCATAATATTTTATTCAAAAATTTATATTAACTTTACATTTAAAATATTTTTTTATGTTACATATAGCTATTGCAGGCAATATCGGAAGTGGTAAAACTACTCTAACAGAGCTCCTTTCTAAACATTTTAAGTTAGATGCTCTTTACGAAGATGTGGATACTAATCCTTATCTCGAAAATTTCTATAATGATATGAAACGATGGTCTTTTAATTTGCAGATATATTTTCTTAATAGTAGGTTTAGCCAAATCATTAATATTCAAAAGCAACAATTGAATGTAATTCAAGATCGTACTATATATGAAGATGCTCATATTTTTGCTCTTAATCTTTACGAAATGGAGTTGATGGATGAGATAGATTTCAAAACTTATAGAGATTTATTCGATTTAATGACTTCTTTTTTGAGGCCCCCAGATTTATTAATTTATTTGCAAGCTGATGTATCTACTCTGGTAAAGCAAATACAGATAAGGGGTAGAGAATATGAAACTTCTATACGTATAGATTATTTACAAAGTTTAAATGAAAAATATGAAAATTGGATTAATAACTATAATCTTGGTAAAAAACTAATTATAAATGTTGATAACAAAGATTTTTTACACAATCCAGAAGATTTAGGTGTAGTTATTAATTTGATAAATGCTGAACTTTTTGGGTTATTCTAAAAATTATGAGAATTGATATACTGACATTATTCCCAGAAATGTTTACAAGTCCTTTTAGTGAATCTATTATTAAAAGAACAAAAAATAAGGGCTTGGTAGAGATTTATATTCATAATATAAGAGATTTTAGTAATGATAAACATAAGCGCGTGGATGACTATCCCTATGGTGGCGAACCAGGAATGGTTATGATGATAGAACCTATTGCTAATGCAATAGAATGGCTCAGATCTCATAGATCTTATGATGAAATAATTTTTTTGACTCCAGATGGGGAAACTTTTTCTCAATCTATGGCTAATAAACTAAGTTTGTTAGATAATATTATTTTACTTTGTGGACATTATAAAGGAGTAGACCAGAGAGTTAGGGATATTTATGTTACTAAGGAAATTTCTATCGGTGAATATGTTTTAAGTGGTGGTGAATTGCCTGCTATGGTTTTAGTTGATGCTGTTGTTAGGTTAATTCCTGGGGCTATAGGTGATGCACAATCTGCTCTTACAGATTCTTTTCAGGATGGCTTACTATCTCATCCTGTATATACTCGTCCAGAAAATTTTAGAGGTTATAAAATACCTGAAATACTGAAATCTGGTAATCATCAAGCCATTGAAAAATGGAATTTAGAAAAAGCCATTGAAAAAACTCAAAAAAGAAAAAATAATTTAAAAAATAAATAAAAAAATAATTTATATGAGAGCTTGTAATATTGATAAGAATAAATCTCATTGCAATTGTACTTATGAACCTTGCCCACGCAAAGGTATTTGTTGTGATTGTTTACGTTATCATCTAGATATGGATGAAGTGCCCGCATGTTTTTTTTCTGATGATATCGAGCAAACATATGATAGGTCAATAGAGAGATTTATTGATTATTATCAAAATAAGAAATAAATTTTATATTAAAAATAAGTTGGAAGATTTGACTGTGAACAGTTTATATTGATTTATTCTTATAAAAACTTTAATCTATTGTCCATCACACATCTGCTATAGCTTATTGCTTATCGCTTATCACATATTACTTATAAACTACTAAACTCATCAACCTTGATTTATAATTTGTACTTATTTGTGTGCATCTGCGGACAATAAATAACAACCCGCAATGTATATAATTTCATCCACAGATTTACACAAATTAACACAGATGATTTAGTTTTTTTGAGTGTATTTGTTAATTAAATTACATCTAATATTTTACTAAACTAATCAACTTATCAACTTATCAACTAATCAACTATTCACCACTTCTCCTCGTCTCCCCGTCTCCCTCGTCTCCCCTATCACCATTTCTCTCCATCTCCCAGTCACCTCTTCACCCAATCTCCCAGTCTCCTAGTCTCCCCTGTCTCCCATCACTCTCATTTATGCTCATTTGTGTGCATCTGTGGATTAATAATAAAAATTGGACAATTAAATATTAACCTAAATAATTTACACACAATAAAAGTTATAGAACATATATTATTATTTCCCCCACAAAATTTTTACTATATTATTGATTTCTCGTCTAGCTTGGCTCTGTTCACTTATTACTTTATAAACTATAGATATGAAGGGGAATTTATTAATATCATTCCCTAAAATATTAGCTAAAGTCAAAGTGCCATAATAGCCTTCTACTATTTGTTTCATCTCAATTTTTGAATATTCTAAAGAATATCCTTTACCTAGCAAAATGCCAAAAGATCTATTACGCGAAAATTGGCTGTAGGCAGTTACTAATAAATCTCCTAAATATATTGGCTGCAATATGTCCACCTCCACATTACTTTTTAAATATTTCAGAAAATCTTTCATCTCTTTAGCAATATTAGTAACTAAAATGCTTAAAAAATTATCACCTAATCCATAGCCTATGCACATACCTGTGATAATAGCATAAATATTTTTAACTACAGCTGCATATTCAGCTAATTCTATATTTTCATCATATTCTAAATGTAAAAAATATGAGTCTAAAAATGGATAAATAGTTTCATACATTTCTGGATTTTTAGATACTAAACTCAGATGAGTATAATGTTCCATAACTATTTCCTCAGCATGAGATGGTCCTAGAATAGCTAAATAGTCTGTTAATGGTATTCCTATGA
>JAHDSP010000060.1 GCA_018432645.1 Bacteroidales bacterium
ATGATGTGTTCGTAATAATTGCGTTGCCATACATTAAATATATCTGTATTTTCACGAAAATATTTGGTTACACCAATTTTATAACCACGCACAATGGCACCTATCGTTTTTGATGGTGAACGAAAAATATTTTTTTCATTTCTTTGTAGGGGCGTATAATTATACGCCCCTACAATCAATATACCATGTACATGATTTGGCATTATTACATATTCATCCAATTGCGTATTTGGATAATGTTTGGGAATTGCTTCCCAACATTCATTTGCAATCTGACCATTTTCATTTAAAACCATTTCATTATTTTTGATTTCACCAAATAAATTTTGCCTATTATATGTACAAATTGTTATATAATATGCTCCCTCCTGAGAATAATCATATTCAGGTAATCGTATCGAATGTCGATGATAATTTGTATTTGATGCATTCACAATTTTATATGAGATTTATAAACAAAATTTTTCATCATGCATTAATTATCAAATAATTGAAATTACTCTATAAGTATTTCAAAATTGAGTTGTTTGTATATTTCATCTCTACTAGAAATTAATTTATAGTAATGAGTTTGAAATCCTTTTAATCTTTCTAGCTCTTTAGGGAATTCATCTAAAGGATAGACTGTCCCTTGGGGATTTTCTAATATCAAGACCTTATCTAGCTCTCTATCTACAAAAGTTAAAATGATTTGATTGCCCATAGAGTAATCGACACCTATTATTTTTTGCTCATCATCTACCAAATAATAAGCTAATTCACTCTGTCTATACGTAATGAGAGAATCTATTTCATTTTCTTTAAAAATAATAGTAACTGTAATTCCTTTAATTTGATTATATAAAGTATCTATAAAAGGTTCTATGATAAAAGCATTTTCGAAACCATACATTTTATCTAGATTTTCGTTTTTCAAAAATAAAATCATAGTATCCGAGGTCATCTGAGTACTATCAAACCAAAAAATGGGAAATTTATATAATGTAAATGTAGAATCTAATTGATTATAAACTAAAGAATCGCATACAGCCTGCAAATCATTCTGAAAAATGCGAACATTTTTGTTAAAAACAAACTCTCTACCTTTCAATGAATCTGTAATAGTAGTTAGTGTATCACTGATAATAGTGAGAGTATCATTATCACTATAGATGTCGATTATTGCAGGTTTATATGATAAAATTGAGCTATCAATTTGTGATAGTTTAATGAAAGGACTTAATATTTTTAGATTATTTATAGTGTCTAGAACAATAGCTCTACTACGAGCAATAGTTAGGTTACTTTCTCTATAAAATTGCACTGTGTCAGCCTCTATGTAGTAAGATTGGTAATAAATAATCGGATGCAGCGAGAAAAAAAAAGTGTCATTTTTCATATCATAAATGCCCGCATCACAGTAAATTATCATATTAGTATCTGTAATGGTAGAATTATCAAAAAAATATACTAATTCATTTTTAGGATCATATTTTAGTGAGTCAGCAGATATTTTATAATCAGTAGCTACTATTTGTACATTATTAGCAAAGGTTAAATCGCCACTTTCGCCGTAATAATAAGCTTTTTTGCTAGTAATAGTTTGATATGGGTCAGTGATAATGCCATTATTAAGGTAATAAGCAAAATCGTTTTTTAGATCATAATCTAATTCGCTTGTTTTCAGAATATAATAACCATCTGTGAGAGTAACGTTATATTTAGCTTTAGCTATTTTAGTATTACCATTATAGTCTATATATTTAGAAGTGAGAGTAACTTGATTATTACTTATTAAAGATACATTGCCAAAAGCTTCTACACGATTTTCATTATTATAAAGAAATGCGCTATCACAATACAGATAATTACCTTCGTGGTCAAAAGAAACATTACCGACGAGTATTTGTATGTCGCCACGAGATTGTGAATATTTTAAACTGTCTGCGTTATCTAATTGAATTTTTATTTGGCAGAATAAATTATTAGCGAAAAAAAGTAAAAAAATAGCAATAACAGTGTATGCACGAGGCATGATTAGTCTATTTTTTCTTGATTTAGAAAATTACCTTTATAGTCAAAAGTTAATTTTATTCTATCGGGCCAACCTTCTTTTTTTAGATAAATATTATAAAGATATTGACCATTTTCTTCTATTATCATAGATTCTTTTAGTAGCCAACCATCATAATTATCATTAATATATTTAATAATGCCACTGGGTAAGCTTTTAGGTGAAACAGCCTGACCGGAGTACATTTCTGTTTCATCAATAATGTTATCCACATTTTTTAAATACTTTTGTGTATTAGAAAGTGAAGCAGCTTTTTTCTGTAGTTCTAGGAAATCATATCTATTTACTGCATCGGCTAGCACTTCTTTTTCTAATCTATAAGATAGTGAAAAATAAAGTTGATGATATACCATAGGATCATTTATCCAATCTGGAGAATAAATTTTTACTAATAAATATTTTTGTTTAGTATTAGTAGCTACGTTCTCTATAGATTGTATTATATAGCCAGGATAATTATCATTAATGTATTTGGACATCATAGGATTTAAGTTTTTAGTATCTAAATAAATAGTAGTTTTTAGCCAAGTTCCTTTTTCATCAAATTCCATATAACATCTATAACCACGCACAGTATTTAGATATGTTACTATATAATGATTTTTTAAAGTATCCCATTTGACTTCATCTACACGTCTTTCTTTCTTTTTGAAGTAATCTACAGCAGCTTTTGGCACAGCAGTTTCAGGTATTCCTAAATCTAGTTTTGTTTTTTTATCTTTTTTATCTTTTATTTCTTGTTTTTCTATTTCAATATTTTTAATTGTTTGAGAAATCTGATTACCCAAAAAATCATATTCTAATTCTACTATACTACTTCCAGTCTCATCTAATAGCTCGATAATGTAATAATCATTATTTAGATTGTCTTTTGCCCAAAATAATTTATTGACAGTAAATCCACGGTAACTGAGAGATAGATTATCTATGATATTAGCTGGTAAATAGTCAGGTAGGATAGAAATTTTTTGTTTATATTTTTTCTCATCTGTATTGAGTTTGTTATTTGATAATTGTACATCTGTCAAAATATTTCCAGATTTATCAAAATTGAGAATTTCATCTTTCTGATTTTTAGAAAGTATGACTTTATATCCTGGTAAAACATCAGATTGAACCATGTAAGCCTCTTTTATAGTGGCATCAGGATAATTTTCCTTTATATACTCTTGAGTAATGCGAGGCAGATCAGTATCATTGATTCTAGATTCTGTTCTTATCCATTTACCTGCATATGACATCACATAAATAGTTTGAGTATTTTGAAAGTTAAATCTAGCCTCATATTCATCACCTATTTTATACCATTGTACATCTTCGGGATTGAGAGTAGTAAATTTGCGAAAGAATTCTGTCCTCAAATATTGCGGTATTTCCTCTGGATTTATCTGTACTTGTCCTAATAGAGGAATCATTGATAACAATAAAATTGTAGATATAAATATAAACTTTTTCATATGTTTATTTTTTTTAAAATTTGTTCTCTTGAAGGGCCGATAGATATCATGCTTATTGGTACAGAAGTAAATTTTTCTAAAAAGTCAATAAATTTTTTTAAATTGTTGGGTAAATCATTGTAGTTATTAATTGTAGAAGTATCCTCTTGCCATCCTGGCAACTCTATTAGCTTGATATCATTACTATCATAAGGATTATTCGCATTTGTGTGCTCAGCTACATAAATTTTATCGAAAGTATCTAATACATCTACTTTCATCAAAACTAAATCTGTAATACCATTAATATCAATAGCATATTTTAGAAGGCTGAGATCGAGCCAACCACAACGTCTAGGTCTGCCTGTAGTACTTCCTACCTCATTACCACGTTTTTGTAATTCTGTGCTAATATCGTTGAAAAGTTCAGAAGGAAAAGGACCATTACCTACTCTAGTACAATATGCTTTAGTGACACCGTAAACTTTATTAATGCTACTATGTGGTATCCCAAGTCCAGTGCATGCACCACCAATAGTTGTATTGGATGAAGTTACAAATGGATATGTGCCGTGATCTATATCTAATAAACTGCCTTGAGCTCCTTCGGCCAATATTTTTTTGTTTTCTTTGAGTGCTTTATGAAGTATATATTCCGTGTTTATGATTGTGAACTTTTTCATTAATGCTAAGGCTTCTAACCATTTGGCTTCATATTCTCTATAGCTAAAACCTTCTATTTTAATTTCATTAATATCTATGCCTGAATAATCCAAATAGTTTATATGAAAATCATTTAATTCTTTATAAAGTTTATCAAAATCATCTCTAAGACTAAATCCAATTGTTAATCCTCTACGAGCCACCTTATCTGTATAGGTAGGTCCTATACCTCTCAATGTAGAACCAATACTATTGTCGCCTTTTTGTTTTTCATATACGAAATCTAAAACTCTATGTATAGGCAAAATAAGATGTGCAGAGCTAGAAATATATAAATTATTTTGAGGATTTAAATTAATTGAGATTAATTCATTAATTTCATTAATAAATGTAACGGGATCTATCACAACGCCATTACCGATAATATTTAAAATATTTTCATGAAAAATACCGCTAGGAATAGTGTGTAAAATATGCTTTTTACCATCAAAAATAATAGTATGACCCGCATTTGGGCCACCTTGAAATCTACATACAATATCATAATGTGGTGATAAAATATCAACTATTTTACCTTTGCCTTCATCGCCCCATTGTATACCTAAAACTACATCTACTGACATAAATATATTTATTTTGCTAAATTACAAAATTTTTTTATAATTATTAGATTTTTTTATTTGAGATTGAATATTTTATAAATAAGTCTAAAAAGTTTATGGTTTTAAGGGATTTATAAGTTGAGGGGGAGACGAGG
>JAHDSP010000501.1 GCA_018432645.1 Bacteroidales bacterium
TATTCAAGATTTAGCTGGTAATGCTATGACATCGACAGAATGCGATAGTATAGAATGGGTAACAACACTACCTCAAGACACTATCCCTCCAGAACCATTAGATGCATGGTTAGAGAGTTTAAGTACAGTAAAAGTATCTTTTAATGAGCCAGTAGATGCTAGTGCAGAAAATACTGCTAACTATACAGGCATAGATGTCGCTACTGCTACTAGAAATACCACTTTAGATACTGTAACTTTGACACTAAGTACTCCTATTGCTAATGCTACTCCTACTACAATGTATGTGAGCAATATCAGTGATACTGCTGGTAATGTAAATACTAATACTTATGAATTTACTTTATTTATGGATACCGTAGAGCATACTCCTAATTGGGTAATCACTGAGATAATGTACAATCCTCCTGAAAGTAGTATTGATAGTTTAGAATTTATTGAAATAATGAACAATACTGCTTATACAATGAATTTTAAGGATTACACTTTGAAATACAGTACTAGTTCATATACATTCACTGAAGATTTATTTGTAGATCCTTATGGATATATTTTAGTAGCACCTAAAGCTAATAAAGCTAGTGCTTTTTATGGTAAAACATTTATTCAAGGCTCTACAATTGGCATATCTAATGGTGGCACATCAATTGTTATTATAGACCCTAATGGCATCACAGTAGATACAGTGAGATATTATACTGCTGCTCCATGGCCTACTGAAGCTGATGGAAATGGTTATAGCTTGAGCTTGTGCGATCCTAATTTAGATAATAATATCGGTGAAAATTGGTCATTAGGTACTAGACCTTTTAGCGTAGTAAATGATAAAATGGTTTATGCTGACCCAGGAGAAGGCTGCTATGTAGCTCCAGACACTATACCTCCTACACTAATATATGCATCTGCTATCAGTGATACACAAGCTAAAATAGCTTTTTCAGAACCAGTAGATGCTACAGCTGAGAATATAGATAATTATTCAATTACAGTTGGCATTAGCTCAGCAGAAAGATTGACTAGTTTAGATTCTGTGCTTCTCACATTTAATCAGCCATTAGCACCTAATACTAAATATGAATTATGCGTAAGTGGTATTCAAGATTTAGCTGGTAATGCTATGACATCGACAGAATGCGATAGTATAGAATGGGTAACAACACTACCTCAAGACACTATCCCTCCAGAACCATTAGATGCATGGTTAGAGAGTTTAAGTACAGTAAAA
>JAHDSP010000470.1 GCA_018432645.1 Bacteroidales bacterium
AAACTTGCCTGCCATTTCTTTTGCCCGCTTTTATTACATTTTCACTTCTGCAATCAGGACAGATGGCTGCGGTAGATTGAATTTTTACTTTTTGATAATCTACAGCAGTGGCATTGTTATTGACGAGATATTGATATAGCTGATCTAGGAAATCTCGCTTGTGATCCTTGGACATAGCCAAGTATTTATCAATGTTTTCTAATAATTCTTTCATAATTATAAATTTTTGAACAAAATTAATAAATTTATTTAAATAATAAAATACTTAAAGTAAAACATAATAATGATAAATAATAACATTTCATTTAAAATTTTAATATCATTAAAATTTTACTTTTACTTTATTATCAAACCCATATTTTAAATCTCTTAAATTAGTTTTTAGCACTACCTCATTGTCTTTTGATTTATTTGCTAATGGATGTGATATTTTTTTTATTTCATTAGGTGTAATAATATATGTATTGAAATTCACTAATCCTAAGGTATAGTCATTAATAGTAAAATTAGAGTTGTTTTGCAATTTCCCTGAGTATTCTATAAATCTTTTTACATAAGGAGAAATATTTTTTTTCACTATTTTATTATTCGAAAGCTTAATATAATTTGGAGTAAATATATTAAATTTACTGTCTGTTATTGTTTTTAAAACACGTTTAAAAGCTTTTGTATTTTCGAAATTAAATGAGATTTCAATGAATTTTTCAGAATGAACAAAATCAACATTACTAATACCTTTGATAGCTCTTATGTTATCTACATAATATTGAATTTCGTCAGCTATTTTATCTGAAGGTGAGTTCATGACTTGGCTAAACATGGCAATATTAGAAAGATCTAGTTTTATTTTATAATATCCTATGCCGTCTTTATTAATAGAAATATACTCTTCGATTTTTATGCATGAAGATGAAATTATTGATAGTATAAATATAAGGATTAAAAAAATTTTTTTCATAGAATGATAGCATTAGAAGCGAATACTTTTTTAAGGATATCGCTAGTTCTTGCATTCACGTCGGTGCGTATTTTAGTTTCTTCTTCTGCTATTTTTGTAAAAAGTCTGTTTATTGCCTGCTCGGTAACATATGCAGATAAATCCGTGTTTACTGGTTTCACTCCAGGTAATGTATTATATTTAGTTGTAATTTCTGTCCAATATTTTGTGGCTTGTACTTGTTCAAGGGTTCCTTTAATTATAGGTATAAAAGCTTGAAATAATGATTGCGAAGTTTTAGATTGGAAATATTGTGTAGCAGCATTATTGCCACCTTTGATAATATTTTTTGCATCGCTAATAGTCATTTCTTTAATAGCTTGTGTAAAAATTGGTAAAGCTTTTTCCATAGATTTTTCAGCAGCTTCATTCATAGTTTTTATAAATTTGTCTACAAGTGAGCTTAATCCTATTTGGTTTAGTTTTTCTGCTACGTAATTTATCTCTGGTGGAAAAGGAATTCTCAGTGATGGATTATTATAAAAAGTACCTGGTTGTTTTAAATAGTTTACAGCATTATTAGTCCCTACAGACAATGCCTCTTTTAACCCATTTATTGCTTCTGTTTCAGTAACTATGTTTTGTTGTTTTAGCCCTTTTTCTATTTGTTCACATGAGAATAAAAATATGCTCATTACAGTTAAAATTAAAATCTTTTTCATTATAAATTATTTTTACAAAAATATTAATATTTTATAATAAATGGAAATTTAATGTAGTTATATGATTATTAGCTTTATAAAAGTTGTTAGTTATTTTATTATTAATTTTGCAAATTATTAATAATTATAATTTTTATGATAACAACTAAAATAGTAATAATCACGATAATAATTTCTTTAATAGCTTTTTTTAATAGAAATCTAATGGGTACTTTTTTATTTTATCCTTATAAAATTTATCATAATAATGAATGGTTTAGGTTCATTACTGCTGGATTTATTCATGGAGGCATATTACATTTACTAATTAATATGTGGGTATTATATATTTTTGGTATTGCTATTGAGAAATCTCTATCTATGATTTTTGTAAATGACAAAATACATTTTGTAATATTATATTTCGGCGGTATGATATTCTCTTCTTTAATTCCATATTTTAAAAATAAAAATAATCCTCAATATATGGCATTAGGGGCGTCTGGTGCTATTTCTGCCATTGTGTTTGCTTTTATTCTTCTTTTTCCTACTGAGAAATTAATAATTTTCCCTATTCCTATTGGCATACCAGCATGGGTATTTGGAATCTTTTATCTAGGATTTTCTTATTATCAATCTAAACGCAATAAAGGCAATATAGCTCATGATGTACATTTCTATGGTAGTTTATTTGGGATTTTGTATTTGACTTTAGTTAAGCCCGCTATATTTTTGCATTTTATTAATGCTATTTTTTAAAAAAATTTTTCTTTGATTCTTTCTATTTTTTGTCGCCCCACATTATTAATAATGCCCCGTGCTTACTAAAATATTTTTGGCCACATTTTTCTATTTTTTCAGCATTTTTCAAAATAAATTTTGGAGGCTTAGGATTAATGTAAACTGTGCTTATGTAATCGATATTATTGACATAGGGCATCAATAATTTTTTTAGAGATGAATAAGTATAAAATTTTGCTTTTTTGAAAATACTTTTTTTAAAATTTTTACTGATAGATCTAGCAATGCCATATAAAGACCATTTAGTCAATACTGCTACAACTATTTGTCCTTGCGGCTTACAAACTCTATGCATCTCAGAGATGAAAGGTTTGGGATTAGAAGAAAATTCTAATGAAGTGAAAGCTAATACTATATCAAATTGATCATCTGCAAATGGTAATTCTTCGCCGCTAGCTTTTATTACTTCATTAATTCCTCTTTGCATAGCTATAGAAAGCATCTCCTCAGATGGATCTATACCTACTACTGTAGCACCACTTTTTACTAAATTTATCGAAAATATGCCGGTGCCTACTCCAATGTCTAAAATGCGACAATCTTTCTCTAATTTTAAAGCGTGCAGCAGAGCATTTAATTCTAACTGATAAACAATTTTGCCATTTTTTGTAAAAAACCATCCATCATAATATGGAGCTACATCATCAAATATAGCTTTATCCGAAATACTTTTCATAGTACTTTTTATAAATTTGATAATTATCTTCAGAGAATATTGCAAAAATTACTTTCTCAGGTAATGATTCTTTGGAGAGCCATTCCAATACAGTTTGCCATACTATATTTGCTGCCCTCTCTAAAGGATATCCGTAAATGCCAGTACTAATGTTAGGGAAAGCCACAATTTTTATATTATGTTCTTTGCAGAGATTTAGTGAATGCCAATAAGCACTTTTTAATAACTCATCTTCTCCATGGTTACCTCCATGCCATATAGGACCTACAGTATGAATAATATATTTAGCTGGTAATCGAAAGCCTGGTGTTATTTTAGCTTTTCCTGTTTCGCATCCACCAAGAGTTTTACAATATTCTTTAAGCTCTGGTCCAGCAGCCCTATGTATGGCACCATCTACACCTCCACCTCCTAGCAGAGTTGTGTTTGCTGCATTAACTATAGCATCTACATTCAATTTTGTGATGTCTCCTAGATAAATTTCTATTCTATCTTTTAGATTATCATAATTCTTCATAAGGTTCTACTATTAATTGATTATTTTGAAAATCTACAATTTTTACTTTTTTACCTCTATCTATATAAGAGTATAACGATACTGCATCATAAAGATCATCATTAATAATTATTTTACCAGAAGGTCTTAGTACTGTGTAGGTAGTGGCAGTTTGACCAATTAAATTTTTAAAAAGTAAATCACTACCAGTATATCCATTTTCACTTTTCATCTCGGTAGAGAGAGATAGATGCTGACCAAAAACAGAATGAGTAAATAATCTTTTAGATAATAGTATACTAGCAGTGAAACCTACAAAGACAGCTACGGTCACTGTGGCAAATGCTGTTCCTAATTGCTCTAAAGCATGCTCTGGGAAATGAAATCCTTTATTATCTATTAAACTAAGTATTAGCCCTGCTAATATCAATATTATCCCACTAATACCTGCAACTCCAAAACCTGGAATAGCAAACAATTCTACTAAAAGTAAAATTATGCCAATAATAAAAATTATGATTTCCCAATTAGCTGCTAAGCCTTCTATATAATATGGTACAAAATATAAAACAGCTGAAATTATCGCTAGTATGAGTGGAAATCCTATACCTGGTGATTGCAATTCATAAAATATACCTGCTATAATGAGCATAATTAATATACCACTCACAAGGGGATTTAGAAAAAAATTAATTAATTTGTCTAACCAAGTAATTCGCATTTTAATGATTTGTGCATTTTGTAAATTATTTTTAGCTATCAAATCATCAAAATTTTGTACTATCTCATCACAAAAGCCATTTTTGAGAGCTTCCTGAGCTGTGAAAGTGAGTGTTTTGCCAGAATCGATGATGCCTGCAATGTATATATCTGGATCTACCATTGCTTCTGCTATTTTAGGATCTCTACCACGAGCTATAGCAGTGCTACGCATCATAGCTCGCATATAGCTTTGATATTTGTCTGGTAGGGCTTGCGAAGTTTGATCTACCACTGTGGCAGCACCAATAGTAGAGCCTGGCACCATGAATATTTTGTTTGCTGCTATAGAAATCAGTGCACCAGCAGAGGCTGCATTATTATCTACTAGTACCCAGATAGGTATTTGTGAGTGTAAAAAATTAGTGCGTATGCTGTCTGCATCTACTAATGTTCCTCCATAGGTATTCAAATGCAAAATGATGAGGTCTGCATTTACATCTTTGGCTTCGCTCATTGCTTTATTTACTATTCTACTAGCCGACGGATCTATATTAGAAAATAATTTGAAATAAAAAATTTTTTTGATAGTATCTGAATCATTAGCATTAATAGTATTTAGTGAAAGTATGTAAATAAAAAATATTAAAAATAATTTTAAATGTCGCATGTAATTGTGATTAATAAAAAGCTCTGCGGAGAGAGAGGGATTCGAACCCTCGGTCCGTGAAACGGACAACGGTTTTCGAGACCGTCCCATTCGACCGCTCTGGCATCTCTCCTCATTTTTAATTTATTGCAAAATTATAATATAAATTTATAATGAATTTCAATTAATTAACAAAACATTAACGATTTTGGCAGACTAATTTGTCTGACTTTATCCGCTGTTTGTCTACCTATCTCACGGATTCAAATATAAAATATATTTTTGAATTGTACAAATGTCTGAATACAAATGTTTCACCTAATCGAAAAAAACTATGCTAAATAATTTTGCTATTAAAAATATTGTTTGTAATTTTGCGAACAATAAATAAGAAAGGAGAATTGAAGTGAAAGATAAACAGTACACAACAGAGCAGGAACAGATTGCTCGTTTTGCTAAAGCAATGGGGCATCCGGCACGGATTGCTATTCTTGCTTTTTTGGCAAAACAAGATAGTTGCTTCTTCGGTGAAATTCACGAAGAATTGCCTATCGCTAAAGCAACCGTTTCGCAGCATTTGAAAGAACTGAAAGAAGCTGGTTTAATTCAGGGTGAAATAGAAACGCCAAAGGTCCGCTATTGTATAAACCGACAAAACTGGGAACTTGCCCGAAAGTTATTTGCTGTTTTTTTTGAAGATTGCAAATGCAAAGATACATCGTGCTGTGAATAGCAGCACCTTTTTTTTGGAATAATTGTTCGTAATTCGTAGAATTACGATTATTGTATAAATTTTAAATTAGAATGACAATGGAAATTAAAGTATTAGGAACAGGGTGTTCAAGCTGTAAAGCATTATACGAAACCACCAAGCAAGCTATTTCAGAATTAGGCTGCGATGCAACACTTATCAAAGAAGAAGATTTATTGAAAATCATGGAGTATAATATTTTAGGACTCCCGGCTTTGGTGATTGACGAGAAAGTCGTATCAGCCGGAAAAAAATTATCCCTTGTAGAAGTAAAAGAGTTGATAACCAAATATAAATAAATTATGAGAAAATTATTTTATCTACTTATTGCAATGCTGGTCTTAGTTTCTTGTGGTAATGATTCAAAGAAAAAGACCGTAGAAAACCAAGCGGAAGAAATACAATCTAACCGCGTAGAGGTTCTTTATTTTCATGGAGCGCAACGGTGTATCACTTGCCGGACAATAGAAGCAAATACAGTAGCCCTTTTGGATAGCCTTTATTCCAAAGAAAAAGCAGAGGGTAAAATTATCTTCAAAGTAATAGATATTTCAAAAAAAGAAAATGAAGCGATTGCAGACAAGTACGAAGTTACATCGTCGTCTTTGTTTGTAAATGGCTGGAAAGATGGTAAAGAGAATGTAAACAACTTGACCGAGTTTAGTTTTTCCTATGCGAAAAATGCACCGGACAAATTTAAAGAGGGAATTAAAAGCAAGATTGACGAATTGTTGAAACAGTTGTAAGATGGATTTTCTTCAATCATTATTAGATAATAGTTCCATTCCTGCTATTACAGCTTTTATATTGGGTATTTTAACGGCTGTGAGTCCGTGTCCGCTTGCTACAAACATAACGGCAATAGGATTTATAAGTAAGGACATAGAAACCCATCACCGCGTATTTATAAACGGATTGCTTTATACTTTCGGCAGAATGGTAAGCTATACGGTCCTTGGTTTTATCCTTATTCCTATTCTCCGCAAGGGGGCAAGTATGTTTATGGTTCAAAAAGCTGTAACCAAATACGGGGAAATGCTTCTTGCTCCGGTGTTAATCATCATTGGAATATTTATGCTCGATATAATAAAACTTAATCTGCCGAAAATCAACATTGGAGGTGAAAGGTTGAAAAAGAGGTCTAAAGGCGGTTGGGGGGCTATACTATTGGGTATTTTATTCGCCCTTGCTTTTTGTCCTACCAGTGGAGTGCTTTATTTCGGTATGCTTATGCCCCTGTCAGCAGCAGAAACAGGCGGGTATTTTTTACCTGTAATCTATGCTATTGCTACGGGATTACCTGTAATCCTTATTGCATGGATTTTAGCGTACAGTATTGCCGGACTGGGTAAGTTTTATAACCGGATGCAAATATTCGAGAAATGGTTTCGTAAAATAGTTGCCATCCTCTTTATTGCGGTAGGAATTTATTATGCAGTAGTCTTTTATCTATAAATAACCATAAAGTATCATTTTAAATAAAAACAGTATGAAAAAGATAGAAATTTTCGACCCAGCAATGTGTTGCCCTACAGGTCTTTGTGGGACAAATATTGACCCTGAATTAATGCGTATTGCGGTTATTATTGAAACATTGAAGAAACATGGGATCATCATTATCCGCCACAATTTACGTGACGAACTGCAAGTGTATGTAAGTAATAAAACAGTAAACGAATATCTTCAAAAACATGGGGCGGATGTACTGCCTATTACTTTAGTGGACGGCGAAATCGCTGTTTCACAAACCTATCCTACCACCAAACAAATGAGTGAATGGACAGGTATCAATTTGGATTTTGTGCCAGTAAAATAAGTATTCACCAGTTAATTATATAAAAATGAAAACATTTAATTTATCTGATATAGATTTGACGAAATACCTTTTCTTCACTGGAAAAGGCGGAGTAGGAAAAACATCGATTGCCTGTGCTACTGCGATAGGCTTGGCGGATAATGGAAAGAAAATACTTCTTATCAGTACAGACCCGGCTTC
>JAHDSP010000151.1 GCA_018432645.1 Bacteroidales bacterium
TATTTCAAAGCAGTAGTAAGTTCACAAGGATGTAATTCTGTAGAATCTAATGTATTACAAGTAACTGTTTTAACATCTATTGCTGGGACAGCAAGTGTATCTGGACCAACAAGCTTTTGTGATGTTGCTCCATCAGTAGTGTTTACTTTAACAGGATATTATGGGTCTATTCAATGGCAGCAATCTACTGATGGCAATACTTGGTCAAACATAAGTGGAGCCACCTCATCTACTTATACAGCTACTAATTTAACAACTACGACACATTTCAGAGCTATGGTTACAAGTGGTACTTGTAATGAAGCTTCTAATGTAATTACTATTACAGTAAATCCTTCTCCAGTTTCAGGTACTGCCAGTGCAAATGTTTCTGATATTTGTCAAAATAATACTATAGTCCTTTCATTAAGTGGTTATACTACATCTGCAAATATTCAATGGCAGCAATCTACTGATGGTGGTAGTACGTGGAGTAATATAAATGGAGCAACATATTCTCCTTTTAGTTATCTTGCTACTAACATTGGAACAATACAATTCCGTTCTGTTGTTAGTAATGATTGTGGATCTGCTAATAGCAATACTGTGATAGTAACAGTAAATCCTGCACCTATTGCTGGTACTGCAAGTGCAAGTGCTCAATATGTATGCTTGGGGTCATCTGTAAATATATCATTAACAGGATATACACCATCTGCTACGATACAATGGCAGCAATCTACTGATGGAGTAAATTGGACTAATATTCCTGGTGCAAATAATAGTATTTTAAACTATACGGCAACATCAATAGGCACCATTTACTTCAGAGCTGCAGTATCAAATATTTGTGGTTCAGCAAATAGTAATGCAGTTTCTATAATTATCGAAGCTCAACCAAGTGCAGGTAATTTAAATGTAAATCCAACAGTTGTATGTGAAGGCAATAATATTAATTTATCATTATCTAATTATACTCCCGGAGCTACGATACAATGGCAACAATCTAATGATGGCAATAATTGGTCTGATATTTCTGGTGCTAATTCATCTCCTTATATTTATACAGCTACTGCAGCCGGTATTCTACATTTCAGAGCTATGGTTACTAATAATTGTGGTAGCTCTACCAGTAGCACTCAAGCAGTAACTATAAATCCTGCTCCAGTTTCAGGTACTGCCAGTGCAAATGCTTCTGAGATTTGTCAAAATTCTAGTGTTACTTTATCATTAACAGGTTATTCTCAAAATTCTATAATACAATGGCAACAATCTAATGATGGTTCTACTTGGACTAATATTCCTGGTGGTACTACCGCTACATTTGTTTATACTCCTACTAATCCAGGTACTTATTACATTAGAGCTCAAGTAACTAATAACTGCGGTTCTCAAAATAGTAATATAATTAATTTAACAATAAATCCCCTCCCCAATGCAGGTACTGCTAGTGCTTCACCTCAATCAATTTGTCAAAATAGTAACATTACATTATCTCTGATGGGAAATACTCCATTAGCAACTATACAATGGCAATACTCTACTGATGGTTCTACTTGGTACAATATTCCTGGTGCCAATAGTACACCTTATAACTACAATGCTAGTATAATAGGAACAATGTATTTCAGAGCTATTATTACAAATGATTGTGGAAATGCTACCAGTAATGTAGTATCAACTATTGTGAAACCATTACCTCCTACGCCCGTGATATCTCAAATAAGCGATGATCCTATAATTTTGCAGTCTAGTGCTACATTAGGCAATCAATGGTTTAATCAAAATGGGCCTATTGCTGGGGCTACTTCTCAGAACTATGTAGTAACTGAAAATGGTACTTATTATGTTATAGTTACTATCGACGGTTGTTCATCAGCTCCTTCTGAATCTATCACTATTACTAGCGTTAGTATTAGTGAATATGCAAATCACAATATTACAATTTACCCTAATCCCGCTAATGATCATTTAAATATTATATCAGATAAAAATATTCAACAAGTACAATTAGTAGATATGCTAGGAAATCTAATTATTTCTACAAATGAGACGTCTATAAATGTCTCTAATTATTCTGATGGTATTTATCAATTAATTATTTTATTTGATAATGGTAGGTTGATAATTCCTGTAATTATTCAAAAATGATGTTTACTGTATAATAATAAAACAAAAAAGGGGTGGATGACATCCCTTTTTTTATTTTACAAAAAAAATTATTAATATTGTAAAATATTTTATTATTACATTCGTTTATAAACAAGTATGAAAGCTATATTATGAATAATTAATAACACCCAAAAATACAAAGATATGGAAACACGTAAAGATGTTAGACAATTAATCATCGATGCAGCCGAGAATTTTGGTCATAAAACAGCTTATGTATATAATGACCAAGAGTATAGTTTTATGAGTTTAAAAGATAGTGTTTTTAGACTAGCTAATAGCTTATTAGATATGGGCTATAAAAAGGGAGATAAAATAGCTATCTATTTACCAAATTGCATCGAATATGTTTATTCTTATTATGCTATTTACTCTATTGGATTAGTAGCTGTGCCTATAGATTTCTATTTTAATCCACAAGAGGTATTTTCTATTGGTAAGCACTGCGAGTTAAAAGGTATCATCACCACCACAAATGCTAAATTTAATTTATTAGAATTAAAACAAAATATTCCTACATTACGTGATATAATCACTATTGAAGAAAATGCTAAATATTTATCTTTTTGGAAACTTGCTAGTAATTCTAAAGCAGAGCTAGAAGATCAAGGTATTTATACAAATATGATGTCAAGTATTTTCTATACCTCTGGTAGCTCTGGCAAACCTAAAGGAGCTACTTGGAACTATGAACATATTCACTTAGGTGCAGAACAATTAAAAATGATGACTGAATTTGAAGGATTGAAGGAATATTAATGATGGATGAAACTGAAAGAATCATCTCAGCTATACCTTTTTCTCATTCTGGAGGAATATTATTCCCATTTATTGCAATTAGATATGGCGTTAGTACAGTTATTATGCCTAAATATCATCCTTTAGATTTCGTAAAATTAATAGATAAATGGAAAGTAACGGGATTTTTTATGGTGCCACCGATGTTTTATGCTTTATTATATTTGAAAGATATCAGAGCTTATTCATTAGATTCTGTCAAATGGGCTGTGGTATTCGGTGCACCATCATCGCCAGATTTAATGATGAAATTTGCTAAGCTTTGTCCTAATGCAATCGTAACTAATGGGTGGGGGATGACAGAAGTGATACCTCCCATATCAGCTGCTTCACCTAGCAATATACGTTCTGTAGGTAAACCAATACCTAATAATGTAGAATTGAAAATTGTAGATCCTGATGGCAATGAAGTAAAAGTAGGTGAAGTAGGAGAGCTAATAGCACGCGGCAAATCAGTTTTTGTTGGTTATTATAATGAACCTGAGCTAAATAATGAAGTTTTCAAAAATGGATGGTTCTATACTGGCGATTTGGCCAGAAAAGATGAAGAAGGGAACTATTATATCATCGGTAAATCTAAAGATACTATCAAAGTAGGTGGACAGCTTGTTTGGGCTGCTGAGGTAGAAGAAGTAATACTTCGCCATCCATGTGTAAAAGAGGCTGCTGTTATTGGTATACCAGACCAATTAAGAGGAGAGGTAGTTAAATGCTTTGTAGTTTTAAAAGATGGTATAGTTTTACCTAATAACTATTTAATGGATTATATGAGAGATAATTTAGCAAAATTTAAATTACCTAGAGAAATAGAATATCTAAACGAACTGCCCAAAACTGGTTCTGGGAAAGTAAATAAAGCTGCACTGAGAGAAATGGAAGATAATAAGCATAAATAAAATCATTATTAGGATTATTTTTTGTTTGACAATATAAAAAGGGGGCAAAAATGTCCCCCTTTTTTATTTTTTAAATTGTAAATTCACCACCTTCTATAAATTATCATACAAAAAATCTGTCATTTTTTTATACAAATGATATCTAGTATAACCACCATAAATGCCATGATTTTTGTTAGGATAAATAAATAAATCGAATTGTTTATTATTTTTTACAAGAGCATTTACTAGCTCCATAGTATTTTGTACATGAACATTGTCATCTGCATCGCCATGAATTATGAGGTAGCTACCTTTTAATTTTTTAGCAAAGTAGATAGGTGAATTTTTTTCATATCCATCAACGTTATCAGCAGGCTTACGCATAAATCTCTCGGTATAAATATTATCATAAAATTTCCAATTAGTTACTGGAGCAACGCTGATACCAGCTTTGAAATAATCTGCTCCTTTAGTCATCGCTAGGGCTGTCATAAAGCCACCATAACTCCATCCAAAAGATCCTATTCTAGTAGAATCCACAAAAGGTAATGTTCTCAAATATTTATTAGCTTCTATTTGATCGTCACTTTCTAATTTACCAAGATTTAAATAAGTGCATTTTTTAAAATCTTCACCACGTCCGCCAGTGCCACGATTATCCACACTAACGACGATATATCCATTCTGTGCTAACATTTGAAACCATACAAAATCAAAATATCCCCAACTATTATTAACTGTATTGATACCAGGTCCACCATATACATACATTAATACAGGATAACGTTTTCCAGGTTCTATTTTTGGTTTTATCATCCATCCATTTAGAGAAATATTATCTTTAGTCGTAAATTGAAAAAACTCTGCAGGTACAAAACCATATTCAACCATAGTATTTTTTAATTTTTCATTAGTTATTATTCGTTTTATCACTTTATTATTCGCTACATCATAAACAAAATATTGTGGCGGAGTATTAATATCTGAATATTCATCTATCAAATATTTATAAGTAGCTGAAAATACGGGCCTATGAGTACCAAGGTTTGATATAATTTTATTTTTATTTCCATTTTGGAAATTTATAACATAACACATCGTATTCATAGGTCCATCCTCATATGAAGTATAATAAATATTCATATTTTTTTCATCAACTCCCAGAATATCTTTTACATCCCACGCTCCATTAGTAATTTGTTTATCTACATTATTAGAAGGATTAAAGTAATAAATATGATTATATCCATTCTTTTCAGAAGTATAAAACCATCCACCATCATTAGTCATTACCCAATTATCTGTTATTTCGATATAAGCTTTGTTTTGCTCATTATATACTTTATTGCCATTAGCTTTTTTAGGAGAATATAATAAAATATCCAAATTATTCTGTAGACGATTGAGCCGCATTACTGCTAATTTATTTTCATTTTTAAACCACTTAATTCTAGGTATATAAATATCTCTATCTTCTCCTAAATTTAATTTAGTAATATTGCTATCATCTATATTATAAATGAATAAATCTATAATGGCATTATCTTCACCAGCTTTAGGATATTTGTATTTATATTCTTCAGGATAAACATCATTATTATAGTAGTTAAGGGAAAATTCTTTCACATTAGACTCATCAAATCTGTAATAGGCTAAATGTTTGCCGTCATTAGACCATTGAAAAGCTTTAATAAAAGAAAATTCTTCTTCATTAACCCAATCAGTAGTCCCATAAATAATATAATTACGTTTACCATCTATAGTGATAGCTTTTTCTGAATTAGTAGGTATATTGTAGATATATAAATTGTTATCTTTCACAATAGCAACATTTTGCTCATCAGGAGAAATCTCAGCTAAACGTATATTTTGATTACCTGGCAGACGATATAGCATTTTAGTTTTCACATTATAAAGATAGACATCACTCTCTGTGCTATGTCTGTAAATTTGTTTAGTATTAGTAAAAATTAGAATAAAATTAGCATTAGTAGAAATAGAATAATCATCAATACTTATCTTGTTTTGATTAGCCACACTTGAAGGAAATAATTCTTTAATCTGTTTATCAGATTTGAGATCATATAATACTATAGCATTATTCTCTACCACAGTATAGGCATCAGATAATGGATACATACGATAGTCCCGCATCATTTCAGGATAGAAGGTGCTAGATTGCCAAATGGCGTCTAGCGTAATTTGTTTGGTTTGTTGAGCAAAAGTAGTTATGCTCAATGCTAGGAAAATTAATAAACTAATAATTGAACGCATATTTTAAATTTTTTCTGCTAAGTTAAAAAAATAATTTTTAGTAACAGAATATATTTTATTTAGTTGACCCTTAAAAACGTACATTCAACTAACAAATGCAACTTTCTTGTTGTTTGGCAAAAAAACTAAATCTTTTTTCTTTCATTGTAATTTCGTTTTTCATTCTCAAACTATTTTCTTTGTTATTATCATTAGGTTCCAATGGACTATGCAAGGTAATAAGGCTTCTTTTTCTAATTTTGCAAAAGTAAGTTTACCTCCAACGGTTTTAAATCCAATTTGTTCGGCTGCTTCGCTAATGGCAAATAACGACACTCCATCTTTTACGGTATAGGTTAATTGACGTAACTTATCCAAAGAAAAATTTTTGCCGTAATATTCGGCAATCATTTGAAGAGATACAGGGCCGCAGTCCATTGCATCGTGTTGAATATGTGAAGGGAAATTGTAAAAAAACCTATCTCTCATCCCGCTCCATAATTAACTCTCGTTCATTTTCCTTAAGTTTTTTGCCTTTTGTGAAGAAATAATTGAAACGAATTAAAATACACTTATTATTAGGGTAAAGAACAGATTCCTCAATAAAATTAGAATCCCACCTAACATCTTTACTATGATCTTGTATGAAATAATTTAGTAGAGAAATACTTAATTCTCCACGCCCCTTAAAAATACCTTTCCCTAATGAAATTTCATCAATTAATGGGCTTTGGTAAAAATATCCATTATATGAATAATCTTTACCACTAATTGATAGATCAATATTAATGAATAAATCAAAAGGAAGCAATATTTCAATAGTATTCCAAAACTTATATGATAATCCATTGTATTGCTTTTGTTCAAATATATTGTAAAACACATCAATATACAAACTTGTATTAATTAACTTAAATAATGAAGTTTGCAAAAACAAGTAACCTCCAAATTGTTTTGAATAAGTAATATTATCATATCGTTCGATAAGAGTATTGCTATCTGAGATATTTAAAGATAAGCCAATCAAATCGCTATAATTTCTATAATATAATGAAGATGATAAAAAGGATTTCTTTTTTTTAAATGAATAATTAATCTCGGTATTTAGAAATTTTTCAGGTCTTAAATATGGATTTCCTGATGATATAGTCAAAGAATCATTAGAATAAAAAGTGAAAGGTGCAAGCATTTGATATCTAGGGTAATTTAATTTATTATTTATAACAATCTTTATTTTATTTTTTTTATCTATTTCATACATTAAAGAAAAAGATGGTAAATAATTCCATTTACCAAACTTTATTGAATCGTATATGTTAATATGATAATTCTCTGCTCTAATACCTGCTTGTAATGAATATTTGTTTTTATAAAATGTTAAAATACCATAATATGCCATTCTTAAATCTTTATATCTAAAATAAGAATTTAAATCACGATAATAATAATGATTATCAATATTCCTATAGTATAATTGAGACCCAAATTCAGTATTTATTTTTTCATTAACCGGATTTTCAAAGTTTATATTTGAGTTGATTGCATTTATTTCATAAGCTGTTGATATATCAGAAAAAGTTTCGATTTCAGAAGAATCAGAAAAAAACAGAAACTTAGTATTTTGATTTGATGAAAAATCTTTTTTCATTAAATAGTAATTAGTATTAAAGGTAAGTTTTCTTTTATCATTATTAAAGTCTCTTATGTAATATAATGTATAATTTTGCAAAATGTTTCTACCTTTACTTTCAGACAACGCATCTGTTTGGTAATCTGGATTCCCATCTGTTTTATAATTAGTGAAATGATTAAAATCGGAGTGATAGTCATATATCTCAAAATTTCCTGTTAAATTAATAAGGTCTTTCTTTGAGAAACGATAATCTGCTCCATATTGAATAATGTTGCCCAAACTTGTTGAATAATTGTTTTTTTGTGAGTAACCTTGATATTCCTTAATCATATCGCCTTCTGTACTTTTTCTATATATAGAATCATTTGATAAGATATTGTGGTATTTAATTTCATATCCGACAAATACTCTTAATTTATTAATTTCATAATCTAATTGAAAATTAGAGAAGTTATATTTATTTCTTGTGAAATATGTCAGATTTGTTGAAATTTTCAACCCTCCTTTCCTTTCTTCTTTTAAGATGATATTTATAACATTTGCTATATCAGAATCATATTTTGAAGACGGATTATCGATTAGTTCTATTCGTTCAATATCCGCAGGATCAATTGTATTCAAATCTCTGTTGTTTTTTATACCATCCACCAAAACCATAACATTGGAACTTCCAAACAGTTTTATTGATTGATCCGTCTTTTTTACTGTTACTCCAGGAGCTTTGTCTAATAAATCTAATCCAGTAACTGAATTGGCAAGGCTTAAGGAGTCGGGAATAAAAACTGTTTTATCCACTTTAACAATTATACCTTTTTGCTCACCCACAATTTCTATTGGGTCTAACATATACTCGTCCCTTACTAAACCAACCTTAAAATAATACTCACTTTTAATATTTGATAGATCAAGTGATATTTTTTTTGTTTTATAACCAAGACAGCTAAAAATAAGTTTGTATTCTTGAGGTAAAACACTATTAATGCAGAAGTTTCCAAGACTATCAGTAATAGTACCATATATCAAACTATCATTACTTGCACTTTTGAATTGAATTGTTGCATATTCAATTTTGAAACCATTAGTTGAATCAACTACGGTTCCGCACACATCAATCCGCTTGTAACTTTGAGAGTAACTCAAAGTTATTGAGATAATAAATGTAACTATTGAAATAATTATCCTCATTGATTGCTATAATCTTTTAAAAATTCATAAATTTTGGATTCATCACCATCCATAAACCCTCTTTTTTGATATAATACATTTCCGTTGTAATCAACAATAAATAACTGTGGTTTAAGAACTTCAATATTATTGTTAAAGATTCTGAAATTATTCTCCTTTTTAATATTCTGCTGAGAATATAAAAAATCCGTAACTTCATTGTTGATGTCAATATAAAGAGGGTAACTAAAGTTTTTTCTTTTTGAAAAACTAATAATTTTGTCTTTGTAATTTTCATCATATTTGCTTGCAATAGCAATTATTTGAACATCAAATTCTTCTTTCCATTTGCCAATATTTGCTTCTAAAACATTTAGCTCCTTTATACAAGGGTTACAAAAAATAGAATAATAGCATATAATTGTTGCTTTGCTTTCTAACTCTAAATTGACGGTATCATTATTCATATTTAACACTTTAAATCCCTTAACATCATAACTATAAAAAGCATTACTACAAAAGAATATATTAGCAAATACTAGGCCGGTTAGAATAAAGATTATTTTTCTAAATTGCATAAGTCAAATTTATTAAAGACAATTTCATATATCTTCTATAATCTTCTCGGCAAGATATTTCCCTCTAACTACAAACCACATTATGTAGTTTGTTAAATACTTTGTCGCCACTCCACGAAATTTGAAATAAATCCAGCCAACAAAATCTGTTATCTTCTCATGAACAGTTGATACACTATATATACCTTGCTTCATCGTTTTTTTTTATGACAACCTATTTCAGGACGAGACAATTTTAGTTGGGTTTTCAAATATTTTATCCATAACTATAATTTTTTTGCAAATATAATAAAATTTATAATCTATAAACTTGATATTCTATAAAAATAATAATTACCATCCTTCCCCCACCCTATCCCCCTATTTTTCCAAAAAATTATTCAAAATATTATTATGGATAAAGCAATATCCATTTCTTTATTTAGTTAAAATTTATGAAATTTGCAAAAAATCTATGTCAATTGAACTTAGTGAGCAAGAGATTATAAGGCGAGAAGCCTTACAGCAATTGCGCCAAATGGGTATAAACCCATATCCTAATGAGGGATATCCTATTACTCATTATGCCAAAGATATTTTGGATAATTTTAATGAAGATACAGAAAATTTTAATGATGTATACATTGCTGGGCGTATAATGAGCAGACGTATAATGGGTGGTGCTTCATTTATAGAAATACAGGATAGCACTGGACGTATACAAGTTTATATCAAACAAGATGATATTTGTCCACCTGGTGATAATAGTTTTTATCAAATAGTTTTCAAAAAGTTATTAGATATTGGTGATATAGTAGGTATACATGGTTTTGTTTTTAGAACCAAGATGGGAGAAATTACTATTCATGCTAAAGAATTAAAATTATTAGCTAAATGTTTACGCCCTTTACCAATAGTAAAGGAGAAAGATGGCAAAACTTATCACGCGTTTACTGATCCAGAACAAAGATATAGAAATAGAACATTAGATTTAATCGTAAATCCTCACGTTAAAGATACTTTTAGGATTAGGTCAAAGATGGTGCAGAGTATGAGAGATTTTTTAAATCAAAAAAATTTCATGGAGGTAGAAACCCCTATTTTACAGCCAATTTATGGTGGTGCTGCAGCTAGACCTTTTAAAACTTATCATAATACATTAGATACTAGCTTATTTTTGCGAATAGCTGATGAGCTATATCTGAAGCGTCTGATAGCTGGTGGGTTTGACGCGGTTTATGAATTTGCTAAAGATTTTCGTAATGAGGGTATGGATCGTTTTCACAATCCCGAATTTACACAAATGGAGCTTTATGTAGCTTATAAAGACTATTATTGGATGATGGATACTGTAGAAGAAATGTTAGAACATATTTGTAGGTCCATACATGGTAAAGCCGACATCACTGTTGGTGACAATATAATATCTTTTGCTAGGCCTTTTGAACGTATTAGTCTTTTTGATGCTATAAAAAAATTTACTGGTTTTGATATTTCTAATATGAATGAGAGTGAACTTATTGAAATCGCTAAAAAATTAGATATTGATATAGAAGGAATTACTGGCAAAGGTAAAATAATAGATGCTATTTTTGGTGAAAAAGTAGAGCCACATCTGATACAACCTACATTTATAATGGATTATCCTATAGAGATGAGTCCATTAGCTAAAAAACATAGGTCAAAACCTGGATTGGTAGAGCGTTTCGAATTGATAGTAAATGGTAAAGAGCTGTGTAATGCATACTCTGAACTAAATGATCCCATAGATCAGCGAAATAGATTAGAAGAGCAACTAAAACTTAGGCAGCTTGGTGATGAAGAGGCTATGATTTTAGATGAAGAATTTTTAAGTGCTATAGAGCTAGGTATGCCGCCAACAGCAGGCTTAGGAATTGGCATCGATAGATTAGCTATGATTATGACTAATGCAAACTCTATTCAAGAAGTTATCTTTTTCCCTCAAATGGCTCCAGAACGTAAAGCTATAGCAATGGAATCTGAAAGTCTGAAATCTATTGGTGTTCCAGATATTTGGATTCCCCTGATTACTGAATCTGGTATTGTAACTCCAAATGATTTATTAGATACTAATGCTAATAAAATTTTAAATAATTTAGGTGGATTGAGAAAAAAACATAAAATTTCTGAGCCTCTCCCTTCTAAAGAAGATGTAGAAAATTGGATAGCTAAAGCTAAAGAATTATCACAAAAATAATATTTGAATCTTTTTTAATAAAAAATTCATATTTTTATAAAAAAAATAATTATGAGAAAAAAATTTGTTGCTGGCAATTGGAAAATGAATCCTAATTATCCAGAGGCATTAGAGTTATTAAAGTATTTAAACATTAATGTCCCTAAAGATCATTCAAATGTTGATATTTTAATTTGTCCACCTTTTATTTATTTATCTGAAGCTAAAAATATATTTACTCGTCCAGATATTTATTTGGGAGCTCAGAATGCATCAGCATATACTAATGGTGCATATACAGGAGAAATCTCTTCGACTATGTTAAAAAGTTTAGGTATAGATTATGCTATTATTGGACATTCTGAGAGAAGACAATATTTCGGTGAAAGTGAAGAAGTTTTAGCAAAAAAAATTAAACTTTGTTTGCAAGAAAATATTACTCCTATCTTTTGTGTAGGAGAAACATTAGAACAAAGAAATGCAAATGAACAATTTGAAATTGTAAAAAAACAAATCAGTGGAGCTTTATATGATTTATCTATAGAACAAATTAAAAAAATTATCATTGCTTATGAACCAGTATGGGCTATAGGAACAGGAGTAAATGCTACGCCACAGCAAGCTCAAGAGATGCACACTTTTATTAGAAATATGATAATGAATAAATATGATGATGTAGTTAGTCAAAATATGATAATTCTTTATGGTGGAAGTGTGAAAAAAGATAATGCTTATGAATTATTCTCTATGCCAGACATAGATGGCGGACTCATTGGAGGAGCTTCGTTAAAAGGTGAAGAGTTTGTTAGTATAATAGCAACAGCAATGAATATAGTAAATAAATGATTTGGATTTTTATCAAAGAAGCTTTAATAATGGCTTGGCAATCGCTCAGGTCTAATAAGCTACGTACTATATTAACAATTTCAGGCATCACTATAGGCATTTTTTCTATAATTGCTGTTTTCACAGTGATAGATTCTATTAAAAATCAAATCAATACATCTATTGAATCTCTAGGAAGCAATACTATTTTTGTACAAAAATGGCCTTGGGTATTTGATGCAGATTTCCCTTGGTGGAAATATATTTCTAGACCAAATCCTTCTTACAGAGAATATCTATTTCTGCAAAATAATGCGGAAACTATCGAAGAGATATCTTATTTAGCCTCTACACAGCAAAAAGCTTCTACACCATTATTAACTAAATCAGATCAATATTTGAGTGGTATTACTTTGTCTTATCCTGATTTTTTTCCATTTAAAATTAGAGAAGGCAGAATGTTTACTGCTAATGAAACTGAGCAAGGTGAGGCAGTATGCATAATAGGTTATCAGACTGCTATAGACTATTTTGGTAATACAGAAGCAGTAGGACAAGCTATTAAAGTTGGTTCACAAAAATTAACAGTTATAGGTGTTTTAGATAAAGAAGGTGAAAATATGCTTGGCGGCTCGGGTGATGAGCTAGTTTTTGTACCAGTTTTATTTCTTAGAAATTTTATAAAACTTGACAGTGATCAAGCTAATCCTAATATATTATTAAAGCCAAAATCAGACTATACTCGTGAAGATGCAATAAACGAAATTCGAATATTAATGAGACAATATCGCAAACTATCACCTAAAAAAGAAGATGATTTCTCTATAAATACTTCTACTATGCTAACTATAGGAGTACAAGGATTATTTAGAAGTTTATCAATGGGAGGATGGATAATAGGTGGTTTTGCTCTTTTAGTTGGCGGTTTTGGTATAGCAAATATTATGTTTGTTTCTGTAAAAGAAAGAACTCAACAAATAGGAATACAAAAAGCATTAGGAGCTAAAAGGAGATTCATCCTTCTACAATTTATGATAGAATCAGTATTTTTAAGTATTATGGGGGGAATTATTGGATTAATATTAGTTTTAATTCTTTCATTACTACTACAATTTTTAATAAAATTTTCTTTCCCACTTACATTTGCAAATATAATAATGGGGATATTGATAGCAATGATTGTTGGTTTTTTAGCAGGTATAATTCCTGCATTGCAAGCTTCTAAATTAGATCCAGTAGAAGCAATGAGAAAAAATGCATAATTTTACGAAAATATTGTATTCCAATTTTGGTTCTATAACATTTATTGTGGGTAAATTATTAAGAGTTATAATTGCCCAATTGTTTTTATTAATCCACAAATGAACACAAATGATCATAAATTATAAACTAGTTTTGAGGAATTTAGAAGTTTAGGAATAATGAGCGCTGAGTGATAGATTAAAGTTTTTATAAGCTAATTATCGAAAAAACTAAACTTTACACACTCAAAACGATATAGAACCATTTATTTTTATAAAATTACGCTATTTTAGCATTTACTCTACCACCAACCTCCCCCTGAGCAACTTCTCCCCTTCTTTGCCTGTCGAAACGCATTGATCGCAGGTCAGTTCAAACACATAAACCCCAGCGGACAAATTACTTCCATCTATTTCTACTGTATTTCCATAAATTTCATTAATTTCCATTACTACTTTTCCTGTAACATCTATAATAAGCAATCTATATTTTTCATTTTTCGGATTATCAAAAGTTATTATTGCATTTTCTGTGAATGGATTGGGGTATATTGACAGTAAATTGTAATTTTCTATTTCAGTTATTCCCTCCGGCTCATTTATTAATTTCACTACCCAAGCGTCATCATATCCATGATTCTCCGACACATCGTAGTCATTGGAAAATGTGTAACCAACCACAATAAATCCACTATCACTTGTCTGCTGGATGGAGTTTGCATAATCATCATCTGTTCCGCCGAGGCATTTTTTCCATTCAATTGTTCCTGAACTGTTAAGTTTCACTACCCAATAGTCATAATATCCATGATTCCCTGACACATCGCCATCATTGGAATATGTGTAACCAGCCACAATAAATCCCCCATTACTTGTCTGCTGGATGGAGTATGCATAATCATCATCTGTTCCGCCAAGGCATCTTTGCCAGAGAATATCTCCTGAACTGTTAAGTTTCACTACCCAATAGTCACTATTTCCATGATTCCCCGATACATCGCCGTCATTGGACCATGTTTCACCAGCCACAATATATCCCCCATCACTTGTCTGCTGGATGGAATTTGCATAATCATCATCTGTTCCGCCGAGGCATTTTTTCCATTCAATTGTTCCTGAACTGTTAAGTTTCACTACCCAATAGTCATAATATCCATGATTCCCTGACACATCGCCGTCATTGGACCATGTTTCACCAGCCACAATATATCCCCCATCACTTGTCTGCTGGATGGAGTTTGCATAATCATCAGATGTTCCGCCTAGGCATTTTTGCCATTCAATATCCCCTGA
>JAHDSP010000432.1 GCA_018432645.1 Bacteroidales bacterium
CTCACGAAATTGATAACCGCAGGTTTTGCACTTGTAAACTTGTCTGCCATTTCTTTTGCCAGCTTTTATGACATTCTCGCTTCTGCAGTCTGGACAGATGGCTGCGGTAGATTGAATTTTTACTTTTTGATAATCTACTGCAGTAGCATTGTTATTGACGAGATATTGATATAGCTCATCAAGGAAATCTCGCTTGTGATCCTTTGACAGAGCCAAGTATTTTTCAATGTTTTCTAATAATTCCTTCATAATTTTAAAATTTGTATAAAATTAATAAATTTTATTTAAATAATAAAATATTTAAAGTATAACATAATAATGTTAATTTTGCCCCTTTACACAATTATAATATTTGTTCTATTGTAACATCTTGTAACACAAATTATTAAGCTCAGCTGGGTTTAAACTCATCATACAATCAAAATGTTTTTTTGGGCATTTGCTATAGCCTAATTTAGAGCATGGGCGGCATGGAATTTTATTATTTTGAAAATATACATTGATAGTATCGCAATTTTTTGGATACAGTGGATACATCCCAAATTCTGGGACAGTATTACCCCAAATAGATATCATAGGTTTGTGTAAAGCAGCAGCCAAATGCATCATGCCTGTATCATTACTTATTACTAATTGTGAATTATTCAAAACATATGCGGATTCTCTTATAGATAATTTTCCACAAAAATTAATTACTTTATCTCCAACTTGTTCACTGATATATTCTCCTTCATTTTTTTCTGATTCACCTCCTAATATTACTACGGGTAATGTCGATAATTTACAAAATTCTACAACATATTCTAATGGATATTTTTTAGTAAAATATGTGCCTCCTATAGCAAATGCAATAAACTGAGGAGATAGATAATTATCAAAATTATAAATCATAGGAAAAAAGAAGTCCAATCCTTGTCCATCGTATGAAATATTAAAATTTTTAGCTGCTTTAAAATATCTTAATGCCACATTAGATATTGGCTTTCTATTTTTCGTTTTAATCATTATATACTTTTTAATATTTTTTTTAGGAAATGAAGCAAATTCTACAGGTAGATTGGCTTTTAACCATAAGCTTCTAAAATTTTTATGTAAATCTATTAAAAAATCAAAATTTTCTTTTAGAAGTAAATCGAATAATTCTTTTGGACTTTTATCGACAGTCCATAGTTTATGAATATAAGGGTTATGCAAGTATAAATCTTTATAGATTTTTTTTGTTAAGAAATGAATTTCTATATCAGTATTTTGTTGAAAAAGACAACGCACCATAGGTGTAGTGAGTAATATATCTCCTATTGATGATAGACGAACTATTAATATTTTCATAAGTATTTTTGCAAAAATATTGTTTTTTTATAAAAAAATGAAAGGTTCAAACTAGTTTGAACCTTTCAAATTAAGTACTATATTAATATTAAAAAGGATTAATTTCCAATCCTTCTTCTAAATCTTCTTCAGAAATTTCTTCACTGATAACACTATTATATTTTGTTTCTATTGATTCTTTAGTTTTTTCTGCTTCTATTTCAGCCAATTGTTCTTCAGTATATTGCCACCAAGGATTGAAAGCGTACCATTGGTCTGGATATTTTCTAATCATACTTTCGAGTTCATCAGTAAATCTTTGAGTATTAATTTGTATATCTTTTTCTGAATCACCTGTATTGACCAATTCTATAGGTGGTTTTATTATCAACTTATATTTTCCATTTTCACATCTAATATTGTACATAGGCACTACAGGTGAGCCTAATCTCATAGATAGTAAAGCAGGTCCTTTAGCTGCCCATTTATCTCTTCCGAAATATTTCACTCTAACGCCATCATCGAATTTCTGATCAGCCAGTATAATAAGTATTCCATTTTGTTTTAAAAATTTAATAAGTTCTATACCTGAGCTACGTGCTTCACTTTGTGGAATGCCTTTTATCCCAATTCTGCTTCTAAGTGTATTAAATTTTTCTTCTTCTTTTTTATTATCAGCTTCTCTCATTATTGTAGCGCAATTGGGGAATCCGATAAGACTAAGAGCGTGAGTTATAGTCAAAAAGCCACCTAAATGAGCTGATAAGCCAATAACACCTTTACCTTTGCTATAAGCTTCTTCCAGATACTCTTTTCCTATTACTTCTTCCAAAAATTCATCATAGTCTGGCAACTTTCCTCGAGTGCTATAATATGCCATATCTATGAACATATCTTTGAATAATTTAAGTATTTTGTCTACTTTTTTTTCACGTTCTCTATCACTCAATGTGTCTTCATATAGAATCTCTAAATTGGTACGTAAAACATTTTTATATTTTCTATGCACTAATAAACGCATAAAGCCACCAATAATAGCTTTATGTACTTTTGGGGGCAAAATTTTAGCATTGAAGAGTAATAAATTTATAACTCCACGACCTAAAATATTATCGGACCCTTCACGTTTAATAATTTTAGAAATAAATTTTTTTTTCATATATTAATTTTTGTTTAATTCTC
>JAHDSP010000483.1 GCA_018432645.1 Bacteroidales bacterium
CGTGTATATGTGGATTCTGCACCAGTGATTGATAAATATTGGGCTTGGAAAGCAGGATTAGGATTTATTGGTGAGAATACGCTATTGATAAATGAACAGTACGGTAGTTATGTATTTATATCTAATATTTTTACTTCTTTTCAGCCTCCCGTAGGAAATATCACTCAACCTCAATCAGATAAATGTAGTAATTGCAAAAAGTGCATAGAAGTTTGTCCTACTCAAGCCCTTCTACACAATAAAAAATTAAATGCTCGTAAATGTATTTCATATTTAACTATAGAAAAGAAACAAAATGACTATTCAGACCTATCTAATAAAAATACAAAATATATTTATGGATGCGATATTTGTCAGAATGTTTGTCCCTATAATTCTAATATTCCACAGACTATGATAGATGATTTTATTTTTAATGAAAAAGAAAAAAATCTATTAAAAAATTGGGCAATCGGAGAAAATGATTACCCCGAAAATTTATTACAAAAATCAGTACTAAAAAGAAAAATCAAATAGAAAATTATTCTTTAGTTGCATTCTTTTTAAGCATCCATGAGCTATAAAACTCACCAATTGAGTAAACAATTAGAACAATTCCTGAAAATATTAATATAGCTTGTGCAGTTTTGAATGGATTAAATAAAAGGACTATACCAGCTATAATTACTAAAACTGATAAAGCTAAATATAAAAATGGAATCTTAGTAACTTTTCTAAAAGAATATAAATTAATTAATAATAACACTCCTAAAATTAAAAGTATAATACCTAAAAGACTAACAAAAATGCTGACAATGGGACCAGGGAAAAACACAAATAATAATCCGAAAACCAAATTTACAGCAGATTGTATGAATAAAACATTTTTGTCTTTTTTATTTTCACTTCTAATTGCTAAGATAATACATAAAATAGCTCCTATCAATAAAATAATGCCTATTACAATAATTATTGTTTGTAATGTCAATTTTGGTAAAAAGATGGCTAATAAACCAATGATTAAGGCTACTATACCTCTAATTAATGAACTTTGCGATGTAAAAATTTTATTTTCCATAATGTTTTTTTGCAAATTTATAAAAATAATTTGTATATTTGTAAAAATATTTGTTTATAAGAACGTTTTATATTTATTGCGCAAATAAGACGTAATTAGCAAGTTTAAAATAAATTGGCTAAGAGAAGGGCTAACAACCCAGTATGAAAGAAAATAACAAAAGTGGAGTTCAGAAACCACTAAAAAAACGAGGCGTTACCGAAAAGCCTTATGAGTAGGGAAAATTAAAAAATAAATTTATGAAAAAGACAAAAATTTTTTTATGTTTAGGTGCAGCTATAATGATGGCTCTCACCTCTTGTACGATGCAAAAGAGGGTTTATACCTCTGGTTATCACATCGAGTGGCTTAATGGTAATAATGCTACTGTTAAGCAAAATAATTCTCAAACAGAAGAGCAAAAGAATTATAACAAAACAACG
>JAHDSP010000520.1 GCA_018432645.1 Bacteroidales bacterium
TGTTAGGATTAGTAACAAAACAAATTGTTTTATTAAAAAAGATAGAATAAATACTAATATAAACCAAAAACCAATAAAAATGACATATGAAGGTAAGCCCTCACGATATAATGCTAAAATAAATGCAAAAAAGATAAGCATTGTGCCTATATCTTTTTGTAAAAATATCAAAAGCATAGGGATAGCTATTACTATTAAAACATTCCTCATAGTTTTATTTATGTTTCGCTTAGCATCAGGATCACTCCATATTTTGGATATTAATAGAGCAGTTGTATATTTAGCAAATTCTGATGGTTGCAATCTAATGCCATTACCTATATCTAGCCAAGCCCTATTGCCACCTACTACGGCTCCAATTACTAAAACTAAAAATAATAATACTAATATTACTCCATAAAATATCTCGGCAGCATTTGAAAACAAATGTGGATTAGAATATATAATTAATACAAATAACAATAATCCTGTTAATATCCAAACAAATTGTTTTACATGTATGTATTTAAAAGATAAACTAAAAAAATTTATGCCATCTTGATATGATGCAGAATAAATACTTATCAATCCTATAATGGAAAGAATTATATATATTGAGATAATAATTATATCTGGGGGGAATCTTTTATTTTTATTTTGCTGCATATTTAGACATCATTTAAGCACTTTAGATTATTAATATTTTCTTATCTAATTTTAATTATTTCATTTTGTTGTTTTTTATACAATTATTTAATTAAAAAATCTGCTGCTTTCATTCTGTTTTCTAAATCGGTACGCTTAATAGTATCTGTTAGGTATTTCTCCATCATTAAGCTAGCAATAGGTCCTCCATACGAGGCTCCCCACCCTGCATTTTCTACTAAAACAGCTATCGCTATTTTAGGATTATCTACAGGACCGAAAGCTATAAAAACACTATGACTTTTTCTAGGTGGATCCTGTGCAGTACCAGTTTTGGCAGCCACGCGTATTTCAGGTAATTGTGCTATTGTTGCTGTACCACTGGTAACTGCTTTTTCCATACCTTCTACGATGAGATCAAAGTATTTTTCATTAATAGGAACTACAATTTTATTCTTATATTTAGGATTTAAACTGTCTGGATGTCCTATAGCACGTACTATATGTGGAGGTATGTACCATCCTTTATTAGCAATGATTGCAGCTAAATTAGCTAATTGTAAAGGAGTAGCACCAATCTCACCTTGCCCAATAGCTACAGAAACTATACCATCAGCTTTCCAATTTCTAGTTCCTTTTAATCTATTATAATATTCAGAAGTAGGTACAAACCCACTATATTCATTTGGTAAATCAACTCCCAGTGGTACACCAAATCCAAGTTTATTTACATAATATCGCCATCTTTCATATCCTACACTAGACTTCCCAAAATATTTATTATCTACAAAAACATTAAATACTTGACAAAAAAAGGTATTACAAGAATGTTGAATACCACTAATAATATTTACTGGCGAGGGATGACCATGACAGCCTATAGTGTGTGAGCCTATACGATAACCACCATGACAACCAAAAAAAGTATGCTCATCAATAAAATTCTCTTGTAATGCAGCTAAACCGTTTACAATTTTAAATGTACTGCCAGGTGGATATCTAGTCATAGTAGCTCTATTGTACAAAGTATGATTTTTATTGTCATTGCTTAGTATTATGTAATTTTTATTTCTTTCTCTACCTGTCAATAAATTAGGATCATAACTGGGAGCAGATATTAGGGCTAAAATTTCTCCTGTTTGAGGATTTATTGCTACTATAGCACCACGTTTATTTTGCATTAGCTCTTCACCATATTTTTGCAAATCAGCATCAATGCTTGTATATAAATCTTTCCCATTAACCTTGGTAGAATCTAAATGTCCATTTTTATAGCTATCTACTATTCTATTATGTACATCAGCTATATAAACTTTCACACCTTTGTGTCCTCTTAAATCTTTTTCATAAAATTCTTCTAATCCAGTGACTCCTACATAATCTCCCATTTGATAATATGAATCTTCTTCAATTTTTTTAGGGCTAGCTTCTGAAATATATCCTAATAAATGAGCACCTGTTTTTAATGGGTAATTACGCGTGAATCGTTTTTCTACGATTATGCCATTAAATTCACTCTCGTGCTCATAAAAATAGCTAATCGCTGCATCTGGCATATCTTCGTAAACTATTACTGGTTGATAACCACCTATTTTCTTGTTCTTTTCTATTTTAGTTTTTAATAATTTTGTATCTGTATCTAATAATTGAGCTATATAATTTGTGTCAAAAGGTTCTAATTCATAAGGGATAATTGCCAAATTATATATCGGTCTCCAACCAGCTAATATTTTACCTTTAACATCATATATGGTTCCTCTCTGTGGATATTCATACACATATCTGAGAATATTTTTTTCTGCTAATGTTTTATATGTAGGATCAATTATTTGAATATAAAATATCCTCACTCCCAATACTATAAATGCAATTATAAAAATATATACAAAAAATAATTTTCTATTGTCGTATGAACGCATCTAATTTATTTGAAAATTTTTTACAAAAATATAAATAAAATATGTAAAATTTAAAAGATATATGGGTAATTATTCTTAATATAATTCAAGACATTGACGAATCTATGTTCTAATTGTTGAGTAACAATGAAGTAGTTTTTTTTAGCTTTTATTAATTCATTTTCATAAATATTAAATAGTTCTAAACGATTATCTGGGTTTTCTCTTAATGGATCATAATCCCACTCTATATCTGGATAGCATAGTAAATATAAATCTATGGATTGACTATGAAATGCATCTATTATCCATTGTGGGCATCTTTTATATTTGTATATTAGCCATACATAGATTACTAGCATTTCAGTATCATAAATTACAACTTTGCTATTATTAGTCTGTTGTTTATTTATCATTTCCCATTGTTTTTTTGCTATTTCTATTACATCATCATAGTTATATGGCTTGTTTAGTTTCAATAAATATTCACGAGCATACTCAGGAGTATAATCAGTTTTGAAATAATTAGCTAATTGTTCAGCTAACCATGTTTTACCAGTAGATTCTGGCCCAGTAATTCCTATTTTTATGGGTAATTTAA
>JAHDSP010000417.1 GCA_018432645.1 Bacteroidales bacterium
AGTAATCGCTCAATTGTTTTACAGTATTGTCACCTTCGGATATGATAGAAATTATTTTGCCTTTTCTTGCTTTCACTTCTTCAATATTTGAAACAGTTTTATCATATATAGTGCTTTGTGGAGCTATGAAAACGACAGGCATGTTTTCATCGATTAATGCTATTGGGCCATGTTTCATCTCTGCAGCAGGGTATCCTTCTGCGTGGATATAACTTATTTCTTTTAATTTTAAAGCTCCTTCTAGTGCTACTGGATATGAGAAACCTCTTCCTAGGTAGAGAAAATTTTTAGAAGTTTTGAATTGTTCAGCGATAGATTTAATAGTTTCATTAGTTTTATCTAATGTTAGTTGCATTTTATCTGGTATTTCATCTAAATCATGTAAATACTGAATAAACCTAGATTTAGGTATTACGCCTTTTTTATAGCCCAGCATTAGTGATAGCATAGTAAGAATTGTTAATTGTGCGGTAAAAGCTTTTGTGGAAGCTACTCCTATTTCAGGTCCTGCATGAGTATATGAACCAGCAACTGTTTCTCGGGCTATAGAAGAACCTACAACATTACATATACCCAGAGGTAGGGCACCTTTACTTTTAGCTAATTTTACTGCTGCTAAAGTATCTGCTGTTTCTCCTGATTGGGAAATAGCTATAACAATATCATTTTCATTTAATATAGGATTTCTATATCGAAATTCAGAAGCATATTCTACCTCTACTGGCACCCTAGCAAGTTCTTCTAATAAATATTCTCCTACTAATCCAGCATGCCAGGATGTACCACAACCTATCATTATTATTCGTGGAGCGGTTAAAAGTTTATTTTCATATTCTACTATTCCACCTAGAGATATTGTTTGTTTAGAAAGAGAAAGTCTTCCACGCATGCTATCTCTCACACTTTGTGGTTGTTCAAAGATTTCTTTTAGCATAAAATGTTTATATCCACCTTTTTCTATTTGTGATAAGCTCATTTCTAGTTGTTGTATATAAGGTGTCTTTGTAGCATTTTTAATTGTTATAATTTTTAGATCTTTACCTTTTTGCATTACAGCTATTTCGTCATCTTCTAGATAAACTACTTTATTTGTATATTCTATTAATGGAGAAGGATCTGAGGCAACAAAAAATTCATCATTACCCACACCAATGACTAGAGGGCTACCTCTTTTAGCTGCTATCATAGTATCTGGATCATTTTCTGATAATATAACTATAGCAAAAGCACCTATTACCTGAGACAAAGCCAAACGTATAGCTTCCACTAAGTCTACATGTTCATTTCTCATTATATCCTCTACTAAATGGATAATGACTTCTGTATCAGTTTCACTTTTAAATTCATAGCCACGGGATAGAAGTTCTTCTTTTAAAGTCTTATAATTCTCAATGATACCATTATGAATGATTGCTAACTTTTGTGATGGAGAAAAATGTGGATGTGCATTTACATCTGTAGGCTCTCCATGTGTCGCCCAGCGAGTATGTCCCATTCCTACATTACCACTCAAATCTTTGTCAATCACACATGCTTCTAATTCTGCTACTTTGCCGTGAGTTTTATAAATTTTCAGCCCATCTCCATTTAACAATGCTATTCCTGCACTATCATAACCTCTATATTCTAAACGATGTAATCCATTAATCAAAATTGGGAAAGCTTGTCTATATCCCAGATAACCAACTATACCACACATATTATTATTAAATTTTTTAACATTTTAATGTTTTAATACAAATATTTATTGTCAATAAATATTTCATTTTTTTAATTTACATAAGAATAAGTAACTACTAATTTCATGCCATTTTCTGTACCTTTTAAAATTACCCTATTGGGATAAATAGAAGTACCCGAAACTCTGAGATACAAACCCAAATTTTCTTCTCTGTCAAGAATTAAATTTTGAGTATATCGCGGTAATCTAAAACGATAATATTTTTTTTGACTATAATAAGATCCATCAAACATTGATTCACTAAAGATAAAATCATCTACATAACTAGTATTACCTAAAGTGTCTTTTATTTTAGCTAAGGTCAATTTAGAAGGTATAGGAAATTCTCTAGATGTAGGATCATTATATATAGGTATTAAAAGCTCAGCCATATTGATATTTACTTGTTTACCTTGAAAATAATTCTGTAAATCTGGGAAACGAATAAAAATTTTAGTTCCTGCTAAAGGTTGTAAAAACAATATTTGTTTGCCACCAGTAGTATCTCCATTTAATTGATTTAAAAGATCTAAAGATGCAGTACTATAATCATGATAAAAATTTGAATACCATTGAATGGTAGCATCCATTTGAAAAATCTCTTTTACTTTGGATAAACTTGAAGTATGATAGTATAAAGTAACATTAGAAATTGTATTTACCAAGTCCCAAATTACCAAATTACCTTGATTACCATTGATAACAGGTTCTACTACGATGCCATAAAAATATTGCTGAAAAGTCGAATTATTCAATAATTTACCTTCGAAAGATGCATCAATAATTTTTTTTGCATAATTAAGTGATAAAGGTATTTTAAGTGTAGGAGCTATTTTACCTGTATCTAAATAAATACTATCAATTTTTGAAGGATTAAAAGTAATAGTCCCTATGAGATTACCTTTTTTTATTTCCCTATTAGAGTAATAGGCACTATCATAGTAAAGAGGTTCACCTAATTCATAAACATTGAAAGTCATTAAATCATTTTGACGTGATTTCGCATATATATTATTTAATTTCAAATATAAGAAAATAGAATCTGGAATAGCATCTGCCCCAAAAACAATATTTGTTTTAGAAATTTTTAATTGAGAACAAAAACTACTTACTGTGAGCCCAAATATTGGGTCAAAAAGATATCCCGCTACATTATATCTAGTTTTAGATGTGAGTAAACTATCATCTGCTAGAGTATATGCTATTAGTGGGAAAGTATCTACTTGGATATTTATCCTATCACTAGGAGGTTGTATGTCTAATCCTAATTGATCATCTTGCTCACAACTCAATAATATTAAGATTAATAAACTTAAGCTAAATATAGTTTTTTTCACTTTTTTATTTTTTATTATAATACGTTTTTTATTTATTGATATTATATTATTTTAATAAATTTTACAAATTTACAAGAAAATATTGAATAGACATATTTATATTTAATGAATAAAAAGTTTTGTTAGATAAAAATTAATATTAACATCAAATATTATTTACAACTTTATGATAAATAAATTATTTTAAGTGCTTGTTTTCAAGGTTCTCCTTTAGTTCATTCAATTGATTTTTTAATTTATCACTATTTTTTCTCTTTTGTTCATTTAGCCATTTATATCTTCTTACAAAAGGAGATAGCTTTTGATGACGATTAATGAGTCTTAACGCAACAATTAAATAAATTATTATAAAAGCAATAGCTATGAATAGGCAAAATGGATATTTAGGCACTAACATAAGTAAATAATCATACATACCATGTGAAATGAAAGTTATCAAAAAACCATACAACATTAATTTTTTCTTTTTTCTAACAAAATTAAATTTAGCATAACCAAAATAATAACCCATAGCAACAGCAAAAACAAAATGTGCAGGAGTAGGCATCAATGCTCTCATTAAAGCTACACTCCATATATGAGATAAATCATAAAATATAAATGCAAAATTTTCTAAAAAAGCAAAGCCCATACCTATAGCTACCATATATACTACGCCATCTATTGGCTCATCAAAATAATTCTTGGGCCAAATAAACCATCTAAACATCAAAAATTTAATTCCTTCTTCGATAAAAGCTACAAAAAAGAAAGCCTCAACAAAAGCACTAATTTCTATTTGTATGTTTAATTTTATATTTGAAAAAATTAAATTCTCTAATAATGATGCTGGCAGAGTAGATATCATACCTAAAATAAAAGCAAATATTAGATGTTTGATAGGCTCTCTACTGTATTTATCTTTAAAATATATTAATAAGATAAAAAATATAGCAGGTAAAATTGCTAACGTTATTGGCAGCATCAAATTATGTTTATGCAAAAGTAATAAGTATTCTATAAATTTAAAATTTGAATTTTTAATTTATTTCTTGTAATTTTGTAATTAATATATTTTAAAAAATGAATAAAATATTTATCAATAAGAATATTGATGCAGAGAAATTAGATAAAATTAAAAAATGGCCTATTTGGGAAAAAGATGTTTCACGTTTCTCAATTTTTTATAAATATACAGAAGAATGCTATATTATTGAAGGCAGGGTAATAATAGAATACGAAGGAGAAATTTATCATCTGGAACCAGGAGATTTTGTTCGCATAGATAAAGGTCTATCTTGCATTTGGGACATTAAAGAAAAAGTACGAAAATATTATGATTATATAAAATGAAATTTAAAATAGGTGATAAAGTAAGATACCTCGATGAGATAGGAGAAGGTATTGTAAAAAAAATTTACGGTGATTTAGTAATCGTAGAGGATAGTCTCGGTTTTGAGATCCCTATGAAAGAAAATAAGCTAATTCTAATAAAATCTGCTAATAACGTAGATGAAATTAAAGAGAATAAACTCGAACATGGTGAAAATATTAAAAATAAAAACACTCATATTCGCACCGAAAAACCAACAAAACAATTTAAAGATGGAATATATTTAACCATTAATCCACAAAACCCAAATATTCCTATTGCTAGTCCACATTCTTTGTATTTAGTGAATTTCACTTCTATGGATATTTATTTTGTATTACACAAAATTACTATTGGTCAAATAGAAACCAAGCATGGTATTTTAGAAAAATATGCAGCCATCAATATCGGCAATCTAAAAATAGAAGATATGCCCAATGAAATTGATTATGTTTTACAATCAATAATTATTTCGCAAGATAAAGTATTTTTACCATTTCTACATCAGTTTCCTATTAAAAAAAATATGTTGTTAAAAGAAGATAATTATTCTGAAAATCCATTTTTTAATGAGAAATCTATCCCTGTACTAATTAGATTAGAAAGTGAATTGATAGAATATAAACTCACTAAAAAAGAGAAAATAGATCCAGAAATAAATATCAAAAAATATAAAGAAAGAATAGTAAATGAAACGAGTATAATAGAAAAATATTTAAAAACTCCTAATTTGGCAGAGGTAGATTTACATTTAGAAAAATTGGTAGATAACCCACAAAATATTAGCCCAGATATGGCTCTAAATGTGCAATTATCATATTTTAAGCAATGTTTAGAATCTGCTATAGAAAAAGGAATAGATAAAGTAGTTTTTATTCATGGTGTAGGTGCTGGAGTATTGAAAAGTGAAATGTATAAAATATTAAAAAATTATCCAGATCTATATTATGGAGATGCACCAATACGCCAATATGGTATTGGAGCTACAGAAGTTTACATTAAACCTATAAAAATATAAAATATTATGGCAAAAATTCCAATCGAGAATATACTATTCATAGATATAGAAACTGTGCCAATGGCTTCAAAATATGAGGCACTTGATGAAAATTTCAAATCACTATGGGATAAAAAATCTGTCTATTTATCTAAAAGTAATGAAGACGACCCATCTACATTATTTGAGAGAGCAGGCATTTATGCTGAATTTGGTAAAATAGTTTGTATATCGGCTGGTAGAGTACAAAATGATGAAATCAAAACAAAATCTTATTATTCTGATAATGAAAAAAAATTATTACAAGAATTTGCTGATGATTTATCTATTTTTACCAGAAATATTCCAAATTTATATTTGTGTGCTCATAATGGAAAAGAGTTCGATTTCCCATATATTATTAGGCGTATGATTATTAATCAAATTCCCATACCATATATTTTAAATACACGAAATAAAAATAGATATGAATTACCATTTATAGATACTATGGAAATGTGGAAATTTGGTGATTATAAACATTTCACTTCATTAGCTTTACTTTGTGAATTATTTGGTATCCCAACTCCCAAAGATGATATCGATGGTAGTGAAGTAGCCCGTGTTTATTATGAAGAGAATGATCTAGAACGAATAAAATTTTATTGCGAAAAAGATGTAACAGCACTAATAGAAGTATATAAAATGCTAGATTTCTAAGTTATTTTTTAAATTTTAAAAAAACAATCTCACCATTATCAAATTAATTTGATAGTTATTAATTTTGTAAAAAAATGGAATATATAAA
>JAHDSP010000133.1 GCA_018432645.1 Bacteroidales bacterium
ATAAATAATTTATCTTTTTTCTAATTCATTTACTTCCAAAAACAAAAATAAGTAGTATGATGGACAAAACGTGTCGTTGTGGTTTTTTTTTAACTAACAATTTTAATCATAGGTTTCTGAAACTTTAAAGTTCATTTTTCCATAAATTTTATATCACTCCCTTGCTATTCAACAGAAAAAATAAATTTTTTTGATTTGGAATTGATAAAGTTACTGAAAAATGGAGAATTTTGTTTTATAAGAAGAATAAAATTCTAAAAAATTTATTGTTTTAAAAATTGTTCAATTATTTGATTAGTATATATTTCCATATCTTGAAAATTATTTTTTGATAAAGTAACTTCTATAAAATCATTTATAATATATGGTTTAATATATATTTTTTGAGATGATTTATTATATAAAATTATTGAATAATTAAAAAAATATTCTGTATCTTGATGTATGTATGGTGCTACAAAGGAAAGATATTTTGTGGAATATTGATTTATTTTATTATCATCTAATAAATGCCTAATTACTGTTGTGGTTTCACTATTAAGTTGTTGTGTAATATTTCTTATTAATGTAACTTCGATAAGCCAATATTCTTTTTTTGAATATACTTCTATATCACCTTTATTCCCAGGAGCATGAGATATTGGTAAACCAAAATAATCAGCTTTATAATTGGGCTTAATGGCAAATTCATTACCATATTTGATTGCAATAATCATACTTATAAAAAATTCTAATTGCAATGATTTTGTAATATATTGGAATTCTGGAATTACATACTTTTGAGATTCTATATTCTGTATGGCTTTTTTTATTTTATCTTCATCTAAATTATACTCTTTAATAATTTCATTAACTTTTTTTACATATTCATAACCATCTATTTCCTTAGTTATTTTTCTTTGATTATAGACAATATTAAGAAACGTTGTATTATATTTTTCAAATTTTTTGAAATATAAATATGGATCTTCTTTTTCTTTTTCGGTTAATGTTACATTTACATTTAATAAATTATCAATGTAATTATCCTTATCTATATTTCTATAAATTATAACTTTGCCTTTATATTGTATAGAAATAAATCCAGTTATTGTCAATAATCTTAATATAACATCAGGGTAGTCCCTTAAAATAGTTTGAGTTTTTAGATTTGTTTTATACTTGCTTCTAACAAATTTTTCTACATCACTTAAATCATTAAATTTATTATTATCAATAATATTAAGAAAATCATCCACGTCGCCATTTAAACTAAACGTTGAAACCACAAATTGTTCATAACTAATGTTATTTCTTCTTTTTAGAATATCTAAAATGAATTTGAAATAATTAAAATCATTCAAAACATTACGATATGGTGACTTTCTATTATATTTCATTGCTTGAATAGAAAAAGCCTCTTGTTCATCTATTTCATTTTTTATAAGTTTTTTAGCTATTTCAGATAAAAGAAATGGTTTGTTATATTGTGCATATACAAAACCCAGTTCAGATAGTGTTCTCATATAAGTCCAGAATCTTGATTGGTAACCTTTAGGGAATCCCCCATCAGCTCGCCTTGTACTATTTACATTGATTACTTGTTGTGATATACTTTTTGTTGTTGAATTACTATCAATTATTACTTCTTTACTTGTTACAATGCCAGATAAATACAAAGACGACACAATTTCTAAAAGTGTTTCATCATTCAATACTTTGTTTTCAAAATTTGAAGTTTCTAAAAGAATATCTTTATATCTTTCAGGATTTCTAATAGCTGTTTCAAATGCCATTTGTTTATAAGTGGGTTTTCTTTTTATCATTTTAATAGTTTGTTACTAATACTTCACTAAATTGCTTTATTGTATTATCATGATAACTTATATAATTACTCTTAATTGGGTATACATTATATTTAGACGCCCATTTATTAAAGATATGGTTCTCTTTACCTTTATAATAAGTCACATTTGATATTGCAAATTTAATATTTTTATTATTAAAATCATCAAGCAGGTTTAATAACTCAATTTCGGATTTTTCATTCCATAATTTATTATATTCACTAAAAGTTATCAAATATGGTGGATCAAGATATATAAAATCATCATTATTATAATCAGTTAAGAATAAAAAATCTTTATAATTCAAATTATACCATTTAATTTTTCTTTCTCTTACAATCCTAAAATAATCTTTAAGGGCTTGATATGTATTATTATTAAAATCCACATTACCCACAGGTACATTAAAATTGCCATTACCATTAAATCTGAGCATTCTATTAAATCCATAAATAAGCAACACATATAATTCTGCTACATTTTTTACATTAGAACTATTATAATCCTCCTTTAATCTATTATAATTTTCTTTATTAAAATGTGCGAAATATGTTTTTCTATATTTTAGTTTTAATTCTTCCGGGACAATATCTTTTTTTAATGAAAATGAAAGGTTATATTGTTCTATAATATTAAATATTAAATCAAAAAATTCATTTTCTCTATTTATATAAGAACATAAAAATTTGTGAATATTTATAACGTTAGAATCAATATCATTTAATAGATATTCATTAGCATCAATATTTAAAAATACCGACCCTCCTCCCACAAATGGTTCTATAAAACGATTTATTATTTTAGGAAATCGTTTTTTTATTTCATTTATAATTTTATATTTATCACCAACGTAAAAGAGAGGGGAACGATATATTTTTTCTTTTTTCATGTACTTTTGTTATAAATAAAAATTCTTTATGATTTTTAAATTCTGTTTTCCCAGTATTGAAAAATCTATGTGTGCATTCAAAAACTTTTGTTTCACCACATTTTTTTAATATATTCTCAATTTCTTCTAGCTTAATTTTATTTTCTGATGAATTGCTTTTAGAATTATATGTATTATTGTATGATACAGCTATATATTGTGTTTGTAAATTTGCTATTAAATCTTCAAAAACATCGCGAGCTTTTGTCGTACAATATAAACTCATATTATCTGGCTTGGGCTTTAATGCCACACCATATAATTGAGGCTTATCCCATTTAATTAAAGTTTCATACAAATGATAAAATCTGGAATATTGCCTGGAATTATAAGGTGGATCTATATATACTATATCAGCCTTTATTGAACGAGCAAGTAAATTAGCATCTTTACGATAAATTTCTACATTATTAAAATTTTTTGCATCAATAAGCCGCATATATAATTTTTGTTCATTAATTGGTTTTTTAATGTATGCATCAAAATGACCTACTGTATTAGCTAATTTATCAATATTATAAATAAGAGTTGCTAATAAAATATTATATTCTTTTTCAGTGAGTTTATCTTTCATCTCTTCAATATCTTCACGTATATAACCAATATGTTTTGATACATTATAATTAAAAAATTTACCACCGTAATTTTCTGAGAAAAAATTATCTGTTAACTTATCAGGATTGATACCATTATAATATAGTAAAATATCTTGTAATTTATTCATATCCCATATCCCATGTTGGAAAAACCCTTTATATATTACATTATTTGAATACAATATATCATTAATAATAACTTTATTATATTTATTTAGTGCTTTATTCGCAATTATGCCTGTTCCAGCAAATAGATCAACAAATGTTTTAATATTATTTGTTTCATTATCAATTATATTCATTATCCAATCAGCAAGTTTTGCTTTACTACCAATATATCGCCTACTTTCTATTGGAATTGGTGCTTGATATATTTCATTTTGGAATAATGACAAATATTTTTGCCCGTATTTTAACTTTGTCTCAGCAACTTTTAAAGTTTCTTCAGCAATTTCAGGATATTCAACTGAATTAATTATCTTATCGCTTTCCCTATGTACTAATAATTTTTTATAGTCGTAATTATATATTTCTGATAATTTTTTTAATTGCTCACTTGTTGGTAACCTTTTCCCATTTTCAATACGGCTTAATTGAGTAATGTCTATTTTTGAAAGCTGTTGAACCTCTTGCAAATTTAAACCAATATTTTCTCTAATATTCTTTAATATACTACCTATTGAATACATTTATAAATATTTGACAACTTTTGGCAAAATTAAAAATTTTTATTCAATTTACCAAAAATAAATAATTATGTTTTATTTTTATAAATGCTATATTTCCAAATCTTTATATATAAGAAAAGTAATGATTTAAAATTTAAGATTTTTATGTTTATTTTAAAATAGTTTATATTTTCAATAATTTTATTATTTTTTCCAAATTTTTCAAATTTGAAAGATTTGCTAGAACCTGACATTGGTAGATTACTAAACTTGTCATCGCATGATAGGTGGGCGTAGGATAAGTACAGAGGATTAGTGAAACAAAGATATAAATAACTATTGTTAATTATAACAGAAAAAACTTCCAATTCCTTTTAAACCCTTTTATAAAACCAATTTATATAACATTATTTTAATCAATAGATCGTAAAATTTTTAGGATAACAATGATGTACAAACATCTTGTTCATAAAAGTTTTAGCTGAACTTACCTTAGAATAATAACATTAATCTAATACAGAAAATTGGTGCAAAAATTTAACATCATTTTCAGAAAACAATCTTAAATCATTTACAGAAAAAAGTAGATTTGTTATACGCTCTATTCCCAGACCAAAAGCGAAACCTGTGTATTCTTCTGGATCTATACCACAATTTTTTAAAACATTAGGATGTACCATGCCACAGCCTAAGATTTCTACCCATCCTGTATTTTTACAAAAGCTGCAACCCTTGCCACCACATA
>JAHDSP010000376.1 GCA_018432645.1 Bacteroidales bacterium
AGTGGCTACAAAGTATTTGCAAAGCTATTTGATGTGGTTTGTGATAATGAATAAATACTTAAAAGAGTTGATAGATCCTGATATTGGCAGACTACTAAACCTGTCATCGCACGACAGATGGGCGTGGGACAAGTATCGAGAAATAGTTAATCAAGGATATGATTAACATACTGTTAAGTATAACAAAAAATTGATACATTTCCCCCCTCCCCCTCTCAATTTTTTATCTTTGTTATTTACTAAAATTTCCCTAATTTAGCTATTTAATTTATTTATCATGTGTTTTCATAACTCATTAATTGTAGATGCTGTAAGGATAGAAAGTAGATATAATGCAAAATTTATCCCGGGTAGTGAGTGGCAACCTATTTATCATGCTGCTGCTTTTAATTTGCCTGCTTGGCCTATTATTGCTAATGAAGCTCCTAGTGTGATTCAATTTTTTCAATGGGGATTAATTCCTTTTTTTATTAAAAATAAAAATATTGCTGATGATATTCGTGTAAAAACCTTAAATGCTAGAATAGAAACTCTTCATCAAAAAAAATCATTTTATATTTCTGCAAAGAATAAGCTTTGTTTGATACCTTCTACAGGTTTTTTTGAATGGCAGCAAATTGGCAATAATAAACAGCCATGGTTTATTAGATTAGCTGATGAAGAAATTTTTTCTATTGCTGGTATATGGGATGTATGGCATGATCCTTTCACTGGCACACAATATTATACTTTTTCGTTAATTACAAGAGAGGCTGTAGGAATAATGAAAGAAATACATAATACTAAACAAAGAATGCCGTTTATTTTACCTAAATCTATTGAAAAAGAGTGGTTGTATGCTAATACTCCCGAAAAAAAAGAAAAATTACTCAAACAGTCCAATGATTTTAAATTTAATGCTTATAAAATTTCTCATTTAGTGGGTAAAAGAAACATTAATACTAATATCCCAGAGGTGATTAAAAAAATAGAGTGATTTATTATTTTTATATTTGTACTTTAATGTTTATTGAAAATGTTTAATCATAATTTTTCTTTTTACAAATTTCATGGTGCAGGGAATGATTTTATCTTATCAGATATTCGCAATATGAGCGATAGTCTATTTGATATCGCTTTAATAAATAAATTATGCGATAGACATTTAGGCATTGGTGCAGATGGATTAATATTACTTGCTAATCCTAATAATAATTCTAGCATTTTTTCTATGATATATTATAATTATGATGGGAGTAGAGCTGTTATGTGTGGTAACGGGGCCCGTTGTATTTGTGCTTTTGCTAATTTACTAAATCTTATTGAGGTAGGTAAGTATTTTAATTTTGATGCTGATGATGGCATTCATAATGCAATGATATTCAATAGATTAGAAAATAACTGGGATGTAGAAATTAGTATAAATGTTTTATCTCAAATTACTAGAATTGATGAGCATTCTTTTTTTGTGAATACAGGAGTGCCCCATCTGATTAAGTTCGTTGAGAATGTAGATTTGCTCGATGTATATAATGAAGGTAAAATACTTAGATTTTCACCAGATTTTGGTGATGATGGTGCAAATGTAAATTTTGTAGAATTAGGTGAGAAAATTAAAATTAGAACCTATGAAAAAGGTGTAGACGGTGAAACTTTGGCTTGTGGTACAGGTATTTGTGCAGCAGCTATAGTCCTCCATAATTTTTTTAATAAAACTTTTCCTATGAATATTAGTGCTTTAGGTGGCGATCTGCAAATAAATCAATTAAATGATAATATTTTACTTTTGCGTGGTCCTGCTACTTTAGTATTTAAAATTGAGAAATTTTATTTATAATTTTATAAAAATTTTATGCATTTACAAGGTGAAAATATTAAATTGAGAGCTCCAGAGCTTGATGATATTGATTGGATGTTTGATATAGAAAATAATGATTCCTATTGGTATCTGAGTGATGCTTTTCAACCCTTTTCTAGATGGACTATAGAAAATTTTATAAAAGGACAAACAGATATTTTCGCTGAGAAGCAGTATAGATTTGTTGCTGAGGATAAACTTCATAATAAAATTGGTATTATAGATTTGTATAATTTCGCTCCTCTCCATCGTAGAATATTTATTGGTATTTTTATAGATGAGCTTTATAGAAATAAAAATTATGGTTCACAATCTATTTCTCTAGCAGTGAATTATTGTTTTAATATTTTGCAATTGCACCAAGTATGTGCTTTAATACCTGCTAATAATGTGGCTAGTATCAAATTATTTGAAAAATCAAATTTTCGATTACAATCTTCTAGAAAAGATTGGTATTTGATAAATGGCATTTTTATTGATGAATTATTTTATAATAAATTTAATAAATATGAGATTGATTAAAATACTTGTAGTTTTGATTATTTTAGTGTCTAGTGCTTTTTATTTTACATTTTATTTCCCTAATGTGAAAATACCTAATAATGCTCAAGAGACCACAATTTATATTTATCCTGATACAGGCACGGATGATTTTATAGAGATCTTAATAAATGAACATATTCTAAAATTTCCATGGACTTTTCAATTAGCTACTAAATTTAGATATTTTACTGCAAAACCCGGCAGATATGTGCTTAAAAGAGGTATGAATAATAATGATTTGATAAATAAAATAAGAATAGGCGACCAAGATCCGATAACTTTGACTTTTAATAATATCAGAACAATTAATGATTTAGCTGAAAAAATTGATGGGAAATTTATTTTTACTAAACAAGATTTTTTGGATGTAATAAATGATAAAGATTTTATAGATTCCTTAGGATTTAATAAATACAACTTAGCATGTATTTTTATACCAAACACATATTATTTTTTATGGACTACTACAGCTAAAGAATTCGTTCTGAGGATGAAAAAAGAATGGGATAATTTCTGGACAAATGAAAGATTAGAAAAAGCACAAGCCTTGAATTTAACTCCTGTTCAGGTTTGCACTCTAGCATCCATTGTAGAGGCTGAGACTAAAAAATGGGATGAGATGCCAATAGTTGCTGGAGTTTATATCAATCGCTTGAGGAGAAATATGCCTTTAGAGTCGGATCCGACTATTATTTTTGCTCATCAAGACTTTAATATTAAAAGAGTACTTCATAAATACATAGAAATTAATTCTCCCTATAATACTTATAAAAATACAGGATTGCCACCAGGTCCTATTCTATTACCATCTCCTCGCACTATTGATGCTGTTTTAAATTATCAGAAACATGATTATTTATTTTTCTGTGCTAAAGATGATTTATCAGGATATCATACATTTAGCCGCACTATTTCTGAACATATGCAATGTGCTAAAAAATATCATGCTGCTCTAGATAGATTGAATATAAAATAATGATGTCATTTAAAAAAAATTTATTAATTTTACAATTAGGATATTTTTTCCCTTTATGAAAAAATTATTAATATTTATAATTCTTATTTTAACTAGTTTTGTAGTTAATGCTATGAATATTAGGTCCATAGAGATTCAATATGAACCTATTAGTAATTTGACGTATCAAGTGAATGTGGTATGTTATGTATATGAGCATGGTCCTATTGATCAAAATTTATCATTAAACTGGGGTGATGGCACTAATAGTAATTTGAATTTATTGAGTATATCACCTGCTGGATTGCCATATCTCAAAAAAGTTATTTATCATGGGCAGCATACTTATTCTGGTCCTTCTACATTTCTCCTTAGTGTTTCATATAAGTGCCGAGGACCATATATAGCAAATATCCCTTTGTCTGTCCAGAAATCATTATATACAGAAGCTTTACTTGTCATTAATCCTTATGTAAACAGTAGTCATTCTTTACGTTTCCAATCTCCGACGCCATTTAGAATATGTAGTGGTACATTGCAAGAGCTAGACATGAGTGTTTATGACCCAGAGCCTCATCCTAATGCTACATATACGTATCAGCTTATTTCTTGTAGAGATTCTGGTGGAGTAAATATTACAAATTATACCATACCATCTGCTACTAATAGTTTTTCACTAGACCAACATACTGGAATTATTACTTGGGATACTCCTATTAGAGGAGAATATAGCTTTGTAGTTCGTGCTAAAAAATTAATTTCCGGAGTGATGGTGGGATATGTAGATAGAGATGTTACTATCATTGTAAATGATTGCCAAAGTATTAGTCCTATTCTTGATAGTCCAGCAGATACCTGCATAATTGCTGGTAATAATTTGTCATTCCCAGTGAGTGCTTCGTTTGTTTATAATGATACTATGCTATTAACAGCATCAGGACAGCTAATAGATATGGGAGCTTCTTTTCCGCAACCAATAAAAGGTGTTCATAATATCTCTTCAAATTTTAGTTGGGATGCTAGTTGTGATGAGGTTTCTATAAATTATTATAGTTTAAATTTTCGTGTTGATATTTTAAATCAAGATAATTCTTCATCTAGTTTATATAATTTTAATAATGGCCTTTTATCCCCATTTACTTCTAATGTACCTATAATGTTTAATAGCCCTTGTGGCAATGGATGGGATAATTCTAAATATATATGGTATGGCAAAGATGAAGCTGCGCCTAGATATTTAACAAGTCCTGTTTTAGACCTTTCTGATGGTGATTATATTTTAGAATTTGATATGCGTTATGAGGAACATACTGGCTATGGTGGTAGTAGTTGCGAAGGTCCTGATGAGCCAGATGAGGGAGTTTATGTACAATATAATACTACAGACTCAGAAAATAATTGGATAAATATAGTATATTTCAATCCTAATCCTAAATATCATGAAGAAGGTGGTCATGAATCTAACTTAACGCATTGGAACAATTACACAATATTATTACCTGCGGCTGCACTGACTCCGAATACACGTATTAGATGGTATCAGGATAAATCAACAAATTATGATTATGATCATTGGGGTTTAGATAATATAGGCTTTACAAGAGTAGCAGATATCCCTGAAGTGTATAAAAAAATAAATGTTTCCGTTATCGCACCTGCTCCAGAAAATTTACAGGCTACAGCTACTCCCTATGGTATAGAACTTAAATGGCATAGAGAATTTTGTGATAATGCTATTGGTTACAAAATTTTCAGAAAAAATACGCATACTTCTTACGTTCAGGGGGATTGCGAAACTGGGCTACCAGATTCTCTCGGATTTGTATTGATAGATTCTACTCTCACAATTTATGATACTACCTATACAGATTATATTAATGAAGGCAATTTGGCTATAGGAAATGAATATTGCTATCGAGTATATGCTTATTTCTCAGATGGAGCAGAGAGCAAAGTATCTAACGAAGCATGTGCTATTCTCAGTGATGTAGCTCCTGTTATAACTCATGTGAGTGTAAATACTACCGATGAGGTAAATGGTGAACTGCTACTAAAATGGTCTAAACCTGATGATTTAGATACTATAGCTCATCCAGGACCCTATAAATATGATGTTTATTTTGGCGAAAATCTTTCTGGCAATAATTATAGTTTTTTATCAAGTACATTTAGCTTAGACGATACAGTTTTACTGCATCAAAATATTGATACAAAAAACAAAAGTTATCATTATCAGATACGTTTGTTAAATCAAATTAATGACACATGGCAGCCAATTAATAGCTCGTCAGCAGCCTCTTCAGTTTTTTTAGTTGCTACTCCTGGTGATAAAAAAATACATTTAAAATTTAATTATCAAGTACCATGGACTAATGATAGTTTCTATGTTTATAGATTTAATGACATTTCATTATCTTATGAATTATTAACTAAAACAACAAATACTGAGTTCATAGACACTGGTTTAATAAATGGTAATAATTATTGTTATAAAGTTCTAGCTTATGGACATTATTCTGCACCTGGCTTTGTAACTCCTCTAGAGAATTGGTCTCAAGAGATATGTGCTATACCGATAGATATAGAGCCACCATGCTCCCCTATTTTGCATGTAACTGCTGATTGTAATTCTCTTTCTAATATTTTAACTTGGCAAAATGTAATCACTTATTGTGATGCTAATGATTTGAGTCATTATCAAGTCTTTTATTCTCCTACAATACATGATGATTTTACTCTATTAGTAAATACTACTGATACATCGTATATCCATACTTTAGTTAACACTGTAGCTGGCTGCTATTACGTAGTAGCTGTAGATACTAATAACAATGCTTCTTTGCCATCAATGAAAGTTTGTTCAGATATAAATAGTTGCGATTTATATTCATTACCGAATGTATTTACTCCTGATGACGATGGTTATAATGATTTATTTCAACCTTTTCCTTATGATTTTGTCGAAAAAATACATTTGTTAGTATATAATAGATGGGGAAATTTAGTTTTCGAAACGCAAGATCCAGATATTAACTGGGATGGAACAAATATGAATTCAGGACGTCCCGTGCCTGATGGAGTTTACTATTACCTTTGTGAAGTTTACGAATGGCGACTAGAAGGGCTCACTTCTCGTTTGTTAAATGGCTCTATAACTATTATTAGGCATTAGAAAAATTGTGTCCTATAACGTTTATTGTTGGAAAATTATTTTAACTATCCAATTGTTGTTATTAATCCACAAATGCACACAAATAAGAAATTTACCCCGTGAGATATATAGTAAAAAAAACATTAAAAGTAGAATAAATAGTTATCTCACGGGGTAAATCCCAAAATCCTTTAATCCCATAAATCCTAGTTCAGACAACGAGAAAGAAGTATGAGCATTAGCTATCTACTATTAAAAATAAAATAAGCAAGAATAATTGCTTTAAAGTAGTTTAATATTGCTTTAATGTAGTTTAAACATTTTACTTCAACTATTCAACATTTATCTTTAATTTTTTCTCATTTGTGTTCATCTGTGTATTAACTTTAAACTAATACCTTACTAAAATCCTTGTCCCATCACCTATCATTTATTACCTATCACTCATTAACTAATCAACTAATCAACTTTTCATAAAATAATATTTATCACTAATTAAAATTTATTCTTGATTTTTTTAATACCTTTGTAAAGCTAAAAATTATTTATGGAAATACTTAATTATTATATTGATTATATCCAAAAAAAATTAGCTGAGATAGATCTTAATAAAGAGCCACAAACCTTGTATGAACCTATTAGATATGGTATAGAATGTGGTGGTAAAAGATTTCGTCCAGCATTGATCTTGTTTCTATGTGATATGTACGGTGGTAACATCGATGATGCGGTGCCACCAGCATTAGGTATAGAACTTTTTCATAACTTCACTCTTTATCATGATGATATCATGGACAAAGCACAGATGAGACGTGGTAGAGAAACCGTAGTAGCTAAATATGGACTCAATAAAGCATTATTAGCTGGAGATACTTTGTTTGCTATAGCTTATAATATGGTCAATAAAACTAAAGAAAAATATTTGGTTCGCATACTAGATGAGTTTACTAACACAGCTACTAAAGTATGTGAGGGACAGCAATTAGATATGGATTTTGAGAAAAAAATTGATGTTTCTATTAGCGATTATGAAAAAATGATTTACTTGAAAACTGCTGTTTTAATTGCTAGCTCTATGAAAATAGGTGCTCTGATAGGCAATTGTCCTATTGCAGATGAAATGATGATATATGATTTAGGTATTCATCTGGGTTTAGCTTTTCAATTGCAAGATGATTATTTTGATTGTTTTGCTGATGAAAATATTTTTGGTAAAAAAATTGGTGGTGACATTCTAGATGCTAAAAAAACTTTTTTGTATATTACTGCATATCAAGATATGGAAGATGAAAAAGACAAGCAAGATTTTTATAATTTATATAGCGATAAAAATATAAATAGTGATGACAAAATAAATAAAGTTATCGATATATATAAAAAACTAAATATAGATAAAAAAACTAAAGAACAGATTAATTATCATATAATGAAAGCCCAAAATAATATTGATTTATTATCTTTAGATAAAGAAAAAAAATCATTACTTACAAAGGTTATAGATGTAATAGCCAATAGAAGTAAATAATTAATGGAGTTAATCGTTCAGATAATAAAGTTTTTTTCAACTTTTTGTATAAAAAGAATAACTTTAATCAGTAAACTCTAGCAATACCGCATTGGGAAATGATTTGCTATAAAACAAGCAAGCCGAGATGGGTAAAAGGGTTTACACTGTTTGAGCAAGCTTTAGCTTGCGAGTTTGTAAACCCCTAGAGGTGATTGCGTAGTTTTATCAAATCATTTCCCCAGCGGAGACTTTTCTTTTGTTACTTTTCTTTGTGTGGTTGACAAAGAAAAGTAAATTAAATTAAAATTTATTAAAAAAATTATACTTTTAAGGAATATAGCTATTATCGAGAATGAACCAGTAATAATTTAGTTATTAATATAACGCCTAATTCAAATAAATTTTTTCAGACTTTTACATTAATAATATCTTGCCATTTAGTAGTGTAGGCACGTGATAATTTCTCTTGTTTCAATTTCCATTCTCTATGTTTACCCATAGCAGCTACTTTTAGTGTATTGCGTCCGTATTTTTTATTAATATTATCCATTGCTAACATAACTTTATTTTGTTTCTCACGATCTATTTCATCGAAAAGAGCAGTTTGCACAGCATTATCTGGCACTATATTACTTACAATAACTCCAGCTTTTTTATACTGATAACCATCTTTATATATGTTACGTAGAATAAATAGAGCATATTTAATGATTTCAAAAGTGCTATTAGTGGCTACTGGCATATTGACAATAACATTTTTAGAATATTGAGGCAAGTCTTTTCTAAATCTATTAGTAATGACAAAAACCATAATGGTAGAAGCACAAGAATGCTGATGTCTAAGTTTTTCAGCACAGCTAGCTGCGAAGTTAGATACAGCCTCAGCTAATAGCGAATAATCGCTTATCATATTGCCAAAAGATCTAGATACACAGATATTTTTTTTAGATGGTGGAGAAGTTTCTAAATCGAAACATTCTATGCCCATAAGCTCTTCTTGAGTTTTAGAGCCTACCACAGTCATCTGATTTCTAATCCATTGAGGACGTAAATTTACAAAATCTAGAGCTGTTTTTACTCCATATTTATTTAACATTTTATAATGTTGTCGTCCGATGCCCCATACCTCATCTATTGGTAGTCTAGAGAGATATTCTTTTCTGTTTTCATCAGATATAATGCATATACCTTTGCTTTTAGAATCTTTTTTAGCAAAGTATTCTGCAGCTTTTGCTAATGTTTTAGTGGCTCCGATACCTATACTCACAGGTATACCCGTATATAGATACACTGTATCTTTGATTTTTTTAGCATAATCTTGCAATTCAATATATTTGTATCCTTTGAGATTTAGGAAAGCCTCGTCTATGCTATATATTTCGATTTCTGGCGAAAATTCTGCAAGTATGTTCATCACTCTTGAGCTCATATCACCATAAAGTGGAAAATTAGTCGAAAAAACTTTAATGTTATACTTTTCGATAAGTTCTTTTAGCTCGAAAGCAGGCTTGCCCATTGGTATTCCAATGGCTTTGGCTTCGTTACTACGAGATATTACACATCCATCATTATTTGACAAAACTACCACTGGCTTGCCATTAAGTGATGGATCAAAAACTCTCTCACAAGACACATAGAAATTATTGCAATCTACCAGAGCATACATTTTATTATTTTACTTAGATCATTTTAGCTAAATTAAAAAAAACTTGTTTATAAACAAAATTTTTTAATTGGCATTTTATATTGTCTATTCATATTTACTTAACATACAAATATTATTTCATTGAAATAAAATAAATTAATTTTGCAAATAAACTTTTTATTAGAAATTATGACTACTAACAAACAACAAAAGAATAAAGTTAAAAATGTCAAAGACAATCTAAAAAAGATTGAAAAGGAACCTTTATTAGCAAATATTTTAGCAATTTTTAAGCAAGCTGAAGACGAAAGTTTTAATTATAAACAAATATCTGCACAGCTAGGTTATGATAATCCAAATGATAGGGAAAAAATAGCTGATGCACTGGAAAAATTATATAAACTCGGTGCTCTAAAGCGTGTGGGTAAAGGTAAATATCAAATATCGTCTCAAGTGATTCAGAAAAATGCCCCTACAAGTGAACTGATTGGAAAAATAGATTTCAAAAGTACTGGTAAGGCTTATTTCATTAGTCCCGAGCTTAGTGAAGATATTTTTATCTCACCTATTAATACTGATAATGCTCTTCCTGGTGATAAAGTAAAAATCAGATTACTGCCAAAGCGAAAAAATAGAAAACCAGAAGGTATAGTAGTAGAAGTTGTAGAACGCAATAGAACTCAATTTGTTGGTGTATATGAAAAGGGAGCTTATGCCAGTTATGTGATTCCTGATGACTCTAAGATGCCTGTGGAGTTTGTAATACCTAAAGATTTGAGCAATGGTGCTAATAATGGCGATAAAGTAGTGGTAGAAATAGTAGAGTGGGAGCAAGGTATCAAAGCACCTGTAGGCAAAATAGTGCGTGTATTAGGTCAACCTGGCGAAAATGAAGTAGAGATGCTATCTATCCTTGTCAATAATGGATTTCATTTAGATTTCCCTGCAGATGTTATCGAAGAGTCTTTGCATATTTCTAAAGATATTAGTCCAGAAGTTATCAGTAATAGAAAAGATTTTCGTGATGTGCTCACTTTTACTATTGACCCAGCAGAGGCCAAAGATTTCGATGATGCTATTTCTTTTAGAATATTAGATGATGGTAATTATGAAATTGGTGTCCATATAGCTGATGTTACTCATTATGTAAAGCCATTAAGCAAAATTGATATAGAAGCATATCAGCGAGCTACCTCTGTTTATCTCGTTGATAGAACTTTGCATATGTTACCAGAGAGCTTATCTGCAGACATTTGTTCACTTAGGCCTAATGAGGATAGATTGGCTTTTTCTGTTATTTTTATTATGAATAACAAAGCTAAAGTGATAAAAAGTTATATATGCGAAACTATCATTCGCTCAGATTATAGATTTAGCTATGATGAGGCACAGCAAATAATCGATGGTAAAAATAAAGATCTGGATGGTGATGCCATGCATATTTTAAATAGTTTAGCTCAGATTTTGCGTGCAGAACGTTTTAGGAATGGTGCTATTAATTTTCATTCTGAAGAGATTAGTTTTATTTTAAATGAACAAAAAAAACCTATAGAAATAGTTACTAAAGAACAGAGAGAGGCTAATCAGTTGATTGAAGAGTTTATGCTTTTAGCTAATAAAACTGTGGCTGAATATATAGGTTTAATACTAAAGCAAAAATCAAATAGAGAACTACCTTTTGTTTATCGTGTACATGATAAACCTTCACCTGAAAAAATCGCTACATTAGCAGTTTTTTTAAGAAAACTTGGTTATAAACTAAATTTAGACAATGACATTGCTATGGCTAAATCTATGAATAAGTTATTCGAAGATATAGCAGATAAGCCTGAGGAAAACATGATAAATCAAATAGCTATACGTACTATGGCTCGTGCTATATATACAACTCACAATATTGGACATTATGGATTAGCTTTTAGATATTATACTCATTTCACTTCACCCATTCGTCGTTATCCTGATATGATGGTGCATAGATTATTAAAATCATATTTATCAAATGAAAGCAAAATACACTATGAAAAAATTAGTGATTTAGAGGAAAAATGTAAGCATTCTAGCGATATGGAGCAAAAAGCTCAAAATGCCGAATGGGATTCTATCAAATATAAACAAACAGAGTTTATGTTAGATAAAGTTGATAAAGTGTTTACTGGTGCTATTACTGGAGTAAGCAAATGGGGACTATTTGTGGAATTAGATGGCAAAATATGTGAAGGATTAGTACATATGGTAGATATGAAAGATGACTATTATTATTTAGATGAAAATAATTATATGCTTGTAGGTCGTCGCACTGGTACTAGATATAGACTCGGTGATAGAGTGAGGGTAAAAATAAAGTCTGTTGATGTTGCTAAAAAACAAATTAGTATGATTTTGTGCTAAATATCTTATCATTAATGATATGGTGGCACTTTATTAGTTGTTTTTTTCTTTGTAGGATCATAATTATCGTGAACATCTGGTGCATTACGAGCATCTATGTTTGGTCTAAATACCCATTTATTGTCAATTAACTGCAATCCTACTAGATCTTCTGCATTAGGATAATAAAATTGATATTGTCCTACTACAAATTTATTTAATGGTGATATGCTATTATAAATTATCATTTCATCAAAATATCTTTTTGTTTTTACAATCTTTTTATCTGCTTTTTGTGCTTTACTATAATTTTTAGAATTTTTAGGTTTGTTTTTTTGTATTGTCTTTGTGGTGCTTACTTCATATGATTGTCTTTCATATCTGAGAGTCATTACTGCATCTTTGCTATATCTGAAAATTAGTCTGGTTGGATTTTTTTTACCTGGAATGTTTTTGAACATTCTTTTACCAAATATTGTTTGTCCATTATATGAAAATCCTAATATATCTATTACTTTTGATTGGTATAATCCATTTTCTCCATCCCAACCTAGGAGTGTATAGTATTTAATGTCATTCACTTCTATTGGTATTATTTGATAATATATGGCTCCATACCAATCTCCATTTTTTAATATTGCTTGTTCTGGATCTTGCAATGAATCTTTTACATTTTTTAGTTCTACTACTTTGTAGTTATTATTTCTAGGCAATTTTTTTAATGTTAATCCATATGGGATAGTTTTTCCATTGTTTAGCGGTACTCCCCATGTTATCAAAAGGAAATCTTCACCTTTAAGTACTGATAATAGTTTTATGGTATCAAAATTAAAATTATGTGCATCTGGATAACTCAATATTTCTATCATTAATCTATTAAAATATTCATTTGATTGCAATTTTTCGAAATCATTTTCTCCATATTTTATAATATTCTCATAATATAGTAAACTATCCAGCTGTGGAGGATATAGGATAGTATTTTTTTGAGCTAATAGCACATTAAAAAGTAAGATATTAATTATTATTATTACTTGCTTCATTTATTATGGTAAATTATTAAAATTAACGTAGTTAATTTATGTAATATTATTTTAAGCATTTGTTATTAAATAATTAGATTAAATTATGGTTCTATAACGTTTATTGTGGGTAAATTATTTTACCACAAAGAGCACCAAGATATTACTCAAAGTTCACAAAGTTTCATTTATAACCCTTTTAATTTCATATTTTATAAAAAATAACATTAAAGTTTATCATTATCTTTCATTTTTTCTCTGTGTTCTTTGTGCTTTCTTTGAGAACTTTGTGGTTAATATTCAATTGTTTAATAATAAATAAAATTCATTTTATAAATTACTCTTTTTTTATCTTTACTCATACAAAACTACAAAACGTTATAGAACATAAATTATTATTTACAAAAAAATAATTTTAAAATGGAGACTTAAAATCTGCGAATGACATTGCATTGATATCTTTATCAGACAAAATAGGATTTGCATAATTCCAAGGAATAGCTAAATGGGGATCGTTCCATGCTAAGGTCCTTTCACATTCTTTACAATAATAATCTGAGCATTTATACTGCAGTATAGTCTCATCAGCTAGTGAAATAAAGCCATGAGCAAAGCCTGCGGGGATATAAAATGATTTTTTAGTAATATCATCTAGCTCCACCATAGCATATTTGCCAAAAGTAGAACTATTTTTTCGTAAATCTACTGCTACATCTATAACCTTCCCTTTAACAACTCTCACTAGTTTAGCCTGTGAATGTGGTGGCACCTGGAAATGTAAGCCTCTGATGACACCCATAAATGATAAAGATTCGTTTTCTTGAACGAAATCATGCATTATCCCCGCTTCATTAAGGTACGAAAGTCTATAAGTCTCTAAAAAATATCCTCTATTATCTTTGAAAATATTTGGTGTAAATAACACCAACCCATCAATTTCTAGTTTCTTTATTTCCATTTCATTTATTTTTTTTAGTAAGATAATTAAAATATTTTCTCATTGATTTTTTAGTTTTCGATTGTTTCTCTTCGTTATCAACATAATAGCCATATATATCGTATTTGTATTCATACCCATATTTACTATACTTAGTATTTTTAATAAATTTATCATTAAATCCATTTAGCACGATTATTAATTCTTTAGGATTTAGCTCTTGTTTCAATTTTTCTAAATTGTAGATAAACTCTTTTTTAGAGTATTCACTTCTGAAAACATACAAAGTAGTATCAGCTAATAAAATAAATTTTGTGGTATCTGATATTAAGCCAATAGGTGGAGTATCTAGTATTATTATATCATAATATTTTTTGAGATTTTCGAGTAGTTCATCCATTTTGTGACTAGTAAGTAGTTCATTTGGATATTCTGGTAAAGAACCAGCAGGGAAATAAGATAGATTATTTATATCAGTAGCCTTTATACACTGCTCTATATTACATTCACCTAATAAATAATTTGATAAGCCAAATTCATTTAAATTATTAAAAGTTATACTCATCTTTGGCCTTCTGAGATCAGTATCTATGATTAATACTTTTTTATTTGATAGAGCTAATATGCCACCGAGATTGATAGCTACAAAAGTTTTGCCTTCTCCAGATATAGTGCTAGTCACTACAATAGTTTGAGGAATATTTGTATCTCTTAGTAGTAAATGACTTTTTATCTTTCTAAATGATTCAGCTAATAATGATCTTTTGTATTTATGTATTACTAACATATTATTTGATAAATCTCCAGTGAAAAGAGGCAATGTAATTATAAGATTATCTTTAATATGTGGTTCTATATCTTCTATTGACAAAATATTTGTGTAGCTTATATATTTCCATATTAGTGTGATAACTGCTAGCAACAAAAAAATGAATATACCCATTAATATTATTTTAGTTTTATTAGGATATATAGGGTTTGTCAGTAAGGTAGGTTCTTCTAAAACTACAATATCAGAAACAATACCAGCTATATATAGTGTGTATTCCAATCTTTTATCTAGAAATTGCTCGTAATATTTAGTACTTGGTTGAGAAATATTTGTTTCATCCATTGTATTGGCAATGAAGCTATTACTATTATAAGAATTTATATTGTGTTGTAAATCTTGAAGTTTTTTATTGGTAGCAGATAATTGATATTTTGATTTATCTAGTAAAGTCTGCAAAACATCTGTTAATGAATTTTTGCTATAATTTA
>JAHDSP010000051.1 GCA_018432645.1 Bacteroidales bacterium
AGGTTTAGCTTTATTATAAATCCTAGGAACGAAATGCATCTTGATGTCATGATTACCAGCAGGCAAATATGCAGCACGGATTACATAGTTAGCTTTCATAATTGGTTGTTCGTTACCATCTATTTGCATCTCCCATTCGGGATAATATACTTCGCTGAAAGCTACTATCTGAGGAGCTGATGAAGAGTATTTATAACTAATCTCATTTGGAGAAAAATTAGTAATTTCTATTTTAAAATTAGTATCTAAAGATGAAAGTGCATCATTATATTTTTCATCCCAATATTTATTTTGAATTACCAAAGTTTTATGTGGATCTATAGTTGCTAATTCTGTAATTTCAGCATCTGCATTAGGCACTAATTTTACATCATTGACATTCCAAGCATATCCGCATGCATGTGCATTAATTAGTGGCATTTGATCTTTTTGTAAAATAATATATTTAGTATTTAACATATTAATAGCATTTAAATTAGCTAGAGCACTATCTATTTTATCAAGAGTTAGAGCTTGATTATTAAAAACAGCAGCGAATCTTTGAATTTCTGGCATTAAATGATAATCTATTAGCTCTTGATAACGTTTTAGTTTAGCAGCATTATAACCACCAATATCACGATGATAATAAGCAGTAGAGGCATCATTAAACACATTGGCAGTCAAGTTTAATACTTTACCTTGTCCATCTTTATTATCAGCTAAAATATACTGATCTGCCGGAGTTAAAGGATAAGGATTTTCATATTTTTTCTTAGAAATAAAATGTGATTCATTTAAATATCTTTTATTAACAGGGATTAAATCTATGGCTACTAGCAACCCTAAAGATATCAAAAAAGCAGATTTAGGAATAGATTTTCTAATATATAAAACTATTACAAGTAAAGTAATTAACATAAAAATCAATGAACGCCAAGCATCGTTACTTAGCATTTTTGCTCTCACAGCTACTAAAGAAGCTACAAAGTCATCCATTTGATATCCCTGTGCTTGATATTGACTTATAACTTCCTGATCTCTTGGAGAAAGAAAATTAGAAAAAGCAGAAGGACTAACAGCGATAAAAAATACTATAGCACAAACAATACCACTAATAATTAATATTTTTTTAAAATTCTTTTTATAAAAATCTGGATTTTTGAAAATATCATATACTTGAAAAGCGAAAAATATAGGAATTATTAATTCTGCAATTATAAGTATCATTGATGGTGTACGAAATTTGCTATATAGAGGGACATAATCTATAAAAAAATTAGTTAATGGCATGAAATTCCTTCCCCAAGCTAGCATTATAGCTAGAATAGCAACTAATATAAAAGGTATACTAATTTTATTTTTCCATATAAAAGCTAAACTAATGAAAAATAAAAGCATAACTACTGCACCAGCATAAACAGGCCCTGAAGTAAAAGGTTGATTACCCCAATAGGCTTCCCAGCTACCTACAGTATCCTTCCATTGTCTGTCAGCTGCTGATAAAGAATTTGGTGCTACAGTTGTAATCCTATCGCTAACACCACCTTTGAAATTAGGAATTAATAAAGTCATAGTTTCATCTACTCCATAGCTCCATTGAGTAATATAATCTTTGTCTAGACCAGTAGTTTCTTGAGCAGTAGATAATTCAGATTTACCACGGGTAGTTTCTTTGCTAAATTCATTAGTTACGTACATTAAACTAAAATTGAGTAAGGCACCTAATACAGCAGTAGCTACCATAATAGAAGTAGCATAACCTATATGTTTCCAATCTTTTTCCTTAATATACACTATTGTGAAATAAATAGCTACAAAAAGAGTAATCATTGCTAAATAATAAGTTACTTGTAAGTGATTACTTCTGATATTCAAAGCTAAAAATAGTGTAGCTAATAAAGCCCCCCACTTATACTTATTTTGATAAATCAAAATAACAGACGCCAGATAAGGAGCCATATATCCTATAGCATGGAGCTTAGATGTATGTCCTACTTGTAAAATTATGATAAAATAACTCGATAAAGTAAATGCTAAAGCTGCAATAATAGCAACCCACGTGTCTAATTTCATTACTTTCATCAAAAATAAAAAACCAGCAAATAAAAG
>JAHDSP010000004.1 GCA_018432645.1 Bacteroidales bacterium
TCTATAACAGTTCCTATATAATCTGGACCATCATGTAAATTATATTTCCCAGGATTTAAAATTTTTATTATTTTATCATCATTACATTTAAAGTAGCTATGACTGTAATTTCTAGCCCACCATTTATGTAATGTTATTTCTTTCACTTATTTTTTATTTTTGTATAAAATTATACTTTTTTTATGAAATTATTTAAAATTTCTTCGTCATATTTTGAATTAAATTTTGTTGTATTACTTTTTGGTATAACAGGTGTTTTAGGTAAATTAATTTCTCTTTCGGCTTTATCATTAGTTTTTTATAGAATGATAATAGCCGCTGCATTTTTATTTTTTTTGTTGAAATTTAAAAAAATTAATCTTAGTTTAACAAAAAGGACTCTGTTTATTTCTATAATTACTGGTATAATTATGGCTTTGCACTGGTATTTATTTTTTTATGCTATAAAAATTTCTACCGTATCATTAGTTTTAGGTCTATTAGGTACAGGTACTTTATTTACTTCTTTATTAGAGCCTTTATTGCTTAAAAAGAAATTTTCTTTTGTAGATTTAGTTTTTGCTATTCCAATTTTAATTGGTGTTTTGCTAATTTATTGGGGTGAGCCAGTGCAATGGAGAGGTCTTGTTATAGCAATTTTATCATATTTATTATTTAGCATTTTTAGTGTCATAAATAAAAAAATTGGTTTTAATAATGATACTTTGGTGATAAGCTTTTGGGAATTTATAAGTGGTGGTATTTTCATGTTTTTTCTGACATGGACAAATAATGATTTATCATTCCCTAATATTACAGATAGTTTTTATTTATTGATTTTAGCAATTGGCTGTACTGCATATGCTTTTTCTGCTTTAATAAGATTAATGAAAACTTATAGTGCTTATCTAGTCATCATGCATGTAAATCTAGAACCTGTTTATGCTATTATACTATCTTTAATTATTTTTGGAGAATCTGAAATTTTAAGTTTTTGGTTTTATATAGGTGCTGCTATTATAATATCTTCGTTATTTTTTTATCAAATTTGGTACTCTAAACGAGAAAAATTAAGATAAATTTTTTAACGAATTGTTTTTAGAACTGCAAATAATAGTAAATTTTTATATGAAAGTTTAAGTAATCAAGAGTTTAGGTAAATTTATTTTATAAA
>JAHDSP010000038.1 GCA_018432645.1 Bacteroidales bacterium
AGCGTTCATCCTGAGCCAGGATCAAACTCTCCATACTTCTTCTATTGTACTTATTTCTTGATCCTCCTCTTCTCTCGCTTTTGTTAAACTCTTCTTCCCCTTACTCCCCTCATCTCCTCAATTTACTTCCTTTTTATTTCTTTTGTTTTTATTCTCTTTTAGCTTCATTCCTCGCCTTACCTCCCACTCCATCTCTCCTCCCACCCCTCTTCTCTCCTCTTTTTTACCTTTTCCCTCTTTTTGGGAATGCAAAGTTATATACTTTTTTTTATCTTACCAAATTTTTTTTTTCACTTCTTTTTAAAAAATTTTTTTCCTATCCTATTTTTTTGCTCTACTTTCTCTTTTACCTAACTCTTTTATTATCCCCACTCTCTCTCGTACACGGCTACCATTGTAGCATCCATCATATCCCTCTGCCCTTTACTCCTTTTTTGAGAGTGCAAAAGTACTCACTCTTTTTTATTCTACCAAATTTTTTTTAAATCTTTTTTATATTAATTTATTATCTCTAAAACTAAAAAAGTCATTTTTAGAAACAATAACATGGTCTATAACCTCAATACCAAGAATTTTACCAGATTCAACTAATTTTTGAGTAATAATTATGTCTTCTTGTGAAGGAGTATTATCCCCAGATGGATGATTGTGAGCTACAATAATCTGAGAAGCAAGATTTCTAACAGCAGGTTCGAAAACTTCTCTTGGATGAACTAAACTAGTATTTAGAGTACCTATAGAAATAATTTCTTTAGTTATTTCTTGATTTTTGGTATCTAAATAAAAAATAACAAAATGTTCTTTTTTGCTTTCTCTAATATCTTTCAAAGCTTCCCATACTTGAGAAGGCTTCATATAGAGTCTAGTTTGCTTATCTTTTAAAAATCTTTTTCCTAATTCGAAACAAGCAATTATTTCGCAAGCTTTAGCTTGACCTAGTCCAGGATAAACTTTTAAATCATCATAATTTAAATAAGGTAATTTATCTTTAGAAAATTTTTTTAAGATATTGTCTGCTAAATCTAAAACATTTTCGTCTTTAGTACCTGAACGTAAAAGAATAGCTAATAATTCTTGGTCAGATAGTTTATCTGGACCATATTTAATTAATTTTTCCCTTGGTCTTTCAATATTAGGTAAATCTTTAATAGTTATTTTATTTTTTTTAGACATAAAAAAGCAATTAAAATACCACAATTTTATAATTATAAGTTTTATTAATTCTAAGAATGTATATACCTGAGGTTGTAATAGAAAAACGATTAGAATTCCCAGAAGATATTAATTGGCCACTAATATCAAATAATTGCCATTGCTTCAAATTTGGAGCTAAAATATTAACATAAGAATTTACAGAAACAGGATTAGGATAAACACTAATATCAGAGAGACTTTCATAATTACATGTAGATGAAATATAAGGATATGGATTATCTCCAATAATAGGTCTCATCATCAAAGCACCACTAAATTGAGAAGTTCTCCAAGTGCCATCTACATTATAAAAAATAAACTGATGCGCATCATTATTCATATCAAAGCCAATATTAATATTATTATTTTGATATTGTTCAATTCCTATATAAAATATTCCTGAAGTTAAGGCTACAGGTTGGTTTAAAATATAATTATAAAATTTCCCAAAATCATCAATATTTTGAGGTAAAAGTTTATCTTCTTGATAAATAATATTACCTGGTGCTCCATTAAGATCATTCCAAACACACAAGCTAAAATAATCATAATCAACAATTGATGATAAAGGATTAAAAAAAATTTGAATTGTTCTAAGAGTATCGGGAGAATTTAATTTAAATTTATAAGCCAGTTTAGCATTATAACCAGATAAACCATATCCTGCAGTAGGTATTCCGCAATCATAAGAGAAATAATTATAAAAATTTTGATTAAATTTAACAGTATCATTTTGAGTAATAGTATCAGGAATAGTGGCAGTATTAATAGCAAAAGTAACTATAAACTCAGCAGTACTATCTGAATCTGTATTAAATATATAAGGTAAAGAATTTCTAGCAAAGATTGTATCAGAAAAAGGTAAAATATTCAGTGCACTCAAAGATGGATTATATGGAGTTCCTACGCCAGCTTTATCCACAATATTAATATATTCTGTAACATTACAAGTCTGGTTAGAATAATTAGAATAAGGAATAGAAAAATCAGTAGCCATTTCAGCATTAGCATCAGCTAAAAATTGTTTCCAAGGCATAGATACATAATTTTTTAATAAAGAATATTTCTGGCCTCTGAAAGCCAAATCTACAGGCAATGTGTCGTACCAGTGTCTATTTTTATTAATAACTATATAATCAATATTCCATATATCGCCATTACCATTCCAATTAGGAATTTGATTATCTGCTATGCTAGCATAATTACGAAATCTAAATCTAAAATGTGAATTTAAAAAATAATCATTTAATATAGGTATCATTACTACCTTCCATGGTTTACCAAAAGAGTCAATAAAAGATTGCAAGGTCATACCTTCACAAGCCCACATTTTATGCCAAATTTGGTTTATGCTATCGTAGAATTCCAAAATTAAAGAATCTTTAGTTTCAGGAGCATCACCCAAGCCCTGAGGCTGAAAAGCAAAACTAAAATAAATAGAATCGCTGATATGTAATGGATGTGCAAAGCCAACAAAGAAACTATCTAATCTAATGTAACATGAAGTAAGAGTGTCAGCCGGAAAAGGAGTAAACTGAGCATGCTCATAGATTTTACCTGATTTGTCTAATGCATCCAATGTGATGATGCCATTAGTAAATGGATGATATGAATATTCATTATTGCAAAATGCTGTGCTATCTGTAAAAAATCTACTTGGGGGGAAACCATAATGATTAGCTAAATCAATTACAACAGGTAATTTTAATTGATTAATAGATTTATTGTCAATTTCGTCTTTAGATATTTTATAATTAATTAGATAAGGATTATAATTAAGTGGAGTTAAGTACTCCTGAGCAAAAATCATATTAGATAAAACCATCAATAAAAGTAGATTTAATATTTTTCTCATTTAGGATTAATTTTAATTATTTAACAAAATTAGAAAAGAATTTTTTAATAAAAAATTATTCAAAAGTAAAAACGATCCAAAAAATTTTTGATTTTATATATTGTAAATTTTTGTCAAAAACAGTCCCTCTACGAGTTGTGATGTCATTAAAGCCATAGGCCATTCTAAGCTCTATACCAAATTTAAAATATTTCAAATAAAAATCTGTACCACCACCAATTATTAATTGATAGTTATGTGGATTAATTTTTAAAAGTTCTAGATTATCTTCCTTTTTTTTAGATTGAGATGCTAGATCTAAGCTATATTGAGCTCCAATTAAAGCATATGCTCTGAAATTTGTCAATCTATCAGTTTTATATTTTAAATATAGAGGAAAATCTAATAAAGTAGATTCAGCAGTTTTAGTAACAGTCTCGATAGAACCATCAGGTTGTCTGAGGGTGAAGTCAATTTTTCTAGTGCCAAAAGAAAGACCAGGAATAAATCTGAGATTAAGATGAGAAGCTAAACGAATATCTGCGGTAATGCCAATTTCAAAGCCACTTTGTGGTTTAGGAACAGCAGTTAAAAGAGTATCATTGGGTTTCACTTTAGTACTAAAAGACATACTATTGAGCCCTAATATAAAACCAAAATGTATAGGTTTCATATCAAAAGTAATAAGATTCATCATACTCTCATTCTGAGCATAACTAGTGATAAGTAAAATAGAAAGTAAAATAGTAATGCTAATTTTTTTCATAAATATTTAAACGCAAAATTAAAATTATTATTGTAAATCAATAGGCATAGTAATGAAAAGCTAATTATTGATTTTCATATTCGACTTGTCAGCTTTATAAGCTAGATTAAAATACCATATGCCAGTGAAAATGTAAACAATAGATTGTACAATAGTATATGTTATCAAAATTATAGCAAAAGAATAGCCTAACACAGCCATTATAATAATAGTGCCTAAACTCAACACATAATTAATAACAGCAAAAACGAAATCTAATTCTTGTTTATCTACTACTAAAGGCAATGAATTAACTGGTAAAATAAGAAAATAGAAAAACATTGACAAAACATAATATTGAGCATATACACCAGCCTGAGACCATTGATCACCTAAATAAAATGTAAAAAGTACTCTACCACCTAACCCGATAATTAAAAGAAATGGTAAAGCAAATAAAAGTGTTGTTTTTAAATTTTTTAAAAATAATTTTTGAAGACTATTTTTATCTTGATAAGTCTGAGCAGCATCTTTATAAAATACTTGAGATAAAGCATTGCCAATAAGCTGTATAGGTATTCTCAGATATTTAATAACAATAGAAAAAAGACCTAAGGTTTCTGCACCAAAAAAATAAGTAATAAGCCAAAAGAGAAAAAATTGTTGAGAAAAAGTATCAGCTAC
>JAHDSP010000255.1 GCA_018432645.1 Bacteroidales bacterium
GAAGAGATAGCGATTGTAGAGAAAGAATCGTAGGGGCAATTCACAAATTACCCCTACAACGAATCGACCCAATGAATCGCCCCATCTAAAAAGTAATTTGGTTTATAGAAAAATATTATTAAATTTGTAAAAAAATGGAGTCTAGAAACCATAAAAAAAACAGGGCGTAACCCGAAAAGCCAGACGAGTAGGGGGAAATTTAAAAAATTAAAAATATGAAAAGAAGAGTTTTTTACAGCTTCAATTACAAAGAAGATAATTGGAGAACTTCACAAGTTAGAAACATAGGAGTAATTGAAGGTAACCAACCTGTATCAGATAATGATTGGGAACAAATTAAACGGGGCGGAGATGAAGCAATCAAAAAATGGATTAATGAACAACTTGAAGGTCGTTCTTGTACAATAGTTTTGATAGGGGCTAATACAGCAGGAAGAAAATGGATTGAATATGAAATTAAAAAGTCTTGGAACGATGGTAAAGGTTTATTGGGTATTTACATTAACAATTTAAAAGATAAAGAGGGGAATCAATCAACAAAAGGCAGAAATCCTTTTAACGATTTTACAATAGAAAAGGATAATATCAAGCTTTCAAATATTGTAAAAACTTATGACCCTCCATACAATGATAGCAAAAAAGTATATGAATATATACAAAATTATATAGAGACCTGGGTTGAAGAAGCTATAAATATTCGTAATAAATATTAAAAAATGATAGAAAATAATAAATTAGATATTAATTCTTTAGCAGTTCAATCGCATTTGACCATCTACCAAAATTTAATTCAAAGAATGGCAAGCAATAGCGTATCTTCAAAAGCTTGGTGTATAACATTGGTATCTGCTATTCTTGTGATTGTTGCTGACAAATCTAACTCGCAATATGCAATGATTGCGTATATACCAACATTATTATTTTTAGTTTTAGACGCATATTATCTTGGATTAGAAAAAGGATTTAGAAATTCTTATAATAAATTCATCGAAAATCTAAATAAAGATAAAATAGAAGCCAAAGAATTGTTTACTATTTTGCCTAAAGGAAATATGTATACATTGTTTTTCAAATCATTGATTTCATTTTCAGTTTGGCCATTTTATTTGACTTTGATTATAATGATATATATTACTAAATTAATAATATTTTAAATATCAAAAACATACGATGTACAATAGGTAGTATAAATTATTGCGAGGATAATAAATGATTTGATGTTTATAGTTTGATTCAATTTTTAAGTAAAGATAATAAAATTGTTGAAAGTTCAAAAATTTTATTTTTAAAAATGTTATGGATTTTGTTTAAAAATTTACTGTTCCATTTCCGTGAGAGACAGGTTTTAGAATTGCTGGTAAGTGTTATGGTATAAATTCGTTGCGCATTTCGAAGCACTTTATTGTCGACTTGCACAAAATTTCCATAAAATCCTAAGCTTGAATTTATTACCTTCCCGCCATAAGTTAAATTCGATGTTGTAAGTATTTTGTGTCATTATTTTGTTGTTAATATAAACTGTTTTATTCCTTGTAACATTAATGATATTTCTTCTTTTGTGTATTCAGAATATTTTCCGTGTGCAGCCGAGTTTCTGATTCCTAACCAAGCTGTAACTTGTTTCTTGTATGTAGATGAATATACATTCGATTTTGCAAGGTCGGAATTCATTTCATCCGCTTTTTTTGGAATTATTTCCCCTTTATTATTAGTGGTTTCTATGTCAATATTGTTGGAAATACAAAGTTCTCTTAAATGAACTTCGAGTGTTGAGCCGATCAAAACTGCTGCTGCGTCTTTATAACCTTCATTTAATAAATATTCTGCCATCTCTAAATAATCTGAAAACACTTCTGATTGAATTATGTCACTATATGATTTTAAATAATCTTTTTTTAAATCACTTTTTAAGGCTGAAATTGTTCCCATTACATACCTTAATTTATAACCTATTCTAATATTTGTCCGTTTTAATATAGCTTCTATGTCTTTATAATATTCAGAATTTTTTCCAGCAATTCGAGCAACAGCAGCTTTCGATTTTGATAAAAGATGACTAATATCTTCAATTGCTATGTTTCCTGATAGGTCCTTATTTTTTGCTTTAGATTTAATTCTATTGAAGTCTGTTATTATTTCTTCAAGTTGTTTTATAAAAAAATCTTTATTCATTATTTCTGCTAATTTTTATCTTTTTAAATTGGTAATTCAACATTTATCTAAAATCTGCATTGCGTATCGCCGTTGTTGGGCACAGTTATTTTTTATTTCCGTTAATTTGTTCATTAATGAAGTTCTTTAAATCGCTTTTTAATTTATCTGCGCCAGCAATGCTGTCTTGATAAACAATAATTCTAAAATGTTTCAAATCAAATGGAACATCATTAATGTCTTGTGTCAACAAAATTACCTCCTTATTCAATGCATGTGCTAAACCAAGTTCATAAAATACATTTGGATTTCTATCTGTCAAATCAGCAATTAGAAATCTAGCCTTTTTTATATTATTCCAAATGTCTTCGATAATTGGTTTTGATGTAAAAATTTCATCAGCTCTTAAACACTCTAATTTCAAGTCCTTAATAACAGGTTTTATAATATTTTCATAAATTGGATTTAATTTGTCAGTATATGGCATAATTATAAAACAAAGCTTTTCATTTACCTTCACAGTTGATTGCTTATACTCAATTTGTTTTTCAGCATCGTTCGGTTGTTCAGGTTGAACATTAAGTTCATTCGACATCCTTAAATTTTCAAGTTGAGATTGAGGCATATTAAGTTGTTCAAGATTTTGCAAAATTTTTGATAAATCCGTTTTGCCTTTATCCCAACGAATAAAGTCTTTAAGTGTCAATTCCATTATGTTATAAAAGCTTTTTTTATTCTGACTCCATAATTTATCTAAAATTAGCTGAAATGCATCTTCATAATCACCTGGGTAATCATAACCAATGATTACAACATTACTACGACTACGAATTTCTTTTTTAGCTAATTCCCAAAGTTGGTCGAAATTATGCTCAAGTACTAAATGGCCATAATCACTAGTTTTTAGATAGCTTCCAATGTTTATTCGAAGTAGATTAGCTATCAGTGGTTTAAGTTTGGAATTTTTTATTTCTACATTCATATGTTGTTGTTTATACTATGGCTGGTAACGTCTTATTTATGCAATAAATATAAAACATTCTTATAAACAAACTTTTTTTACAAATATACAAAATATTTTTAAATTAAAGAAATAAATAGTTCTATAATGTTTATTGTGGGTAAAAATACAAAAGAATTAAGAGGGCTAAAGCCCTGAAATATTCTAAAACACAGATTTCCAAATGATCATCGTGCTATACAAATACGAGCTTTAAGTAAATATTTTTTTCAGGGCTAAAGCCCATCCCTCTTTCTTTATTAGTGATACGTGATAAGTGATAAGTGATGGTGAGACTAAATGAAATGGTGAGAAAAATAATAATTTTTTATTAATTAACTTATAAACACTTTTATCTATCTCTCATCGCCTATCACTCATCACTTATTTCCTATTTATTGTCTGAACCATGATTTTTGGGATTAAAGGATTTTGTCTTTTTCAGGGCTAAAGCCCATCCCTTTTTCTTTATTATTGATAAGTGATAGGTGATAAGTGATAAGTGATGGTGAGACTAAATGAAATGGTGAGAAAAATAATAATTTTTTATTAATTAACTTATAAACACTTTTATCTATCACTCATCGCCTATCACTCATCACTTATTACCTATTTATTGTCTGAACTAGGATTTTTGGGATTAAAGGATTTTGGGATTTACCCCGTGAGATAAATAATTATTTAAAATAAGTTTAAATTAAGTAATGATATTTTAATATAAAAATATTTTGATTAATGTTTCTATAATTCTAAATTATAAAGAGAATCAATAAAAAATAAATTTTAAAAAATAATTTCTAAATAATATTGATTAATAATGGGTTTAAGTATTTAAAAATTATTAACCAAATATCATTAATTAATTTAAACAATAAAATGATAATTTTTAAAAACGCTTAGTCAAACCCGCAATTCTCCAGCGTAGACCTTTCTTTTGTTTTTTTCTTTCTGTGGCTGAGAAAGAAAAGTAAATTAATAAATATGTTGATAGGGCTTTAACTCCGATTATTTTTAATGAATCTGACCTAAAGGTCGGAGTTAATACTAATTATTTCTTTGCTGTACCCAATCATAAGCACTCAAAAATGCCATTATCCAAGGAGTGAATTTATTCTTTTTGATATCATCGGTAGAATATGGCCATTGCCAGCTAAAAATTGATCGTTCTAAATGTGGCATCATAGCTAAATGTCTGCCATCAGCAGATGATAAAGCTGCTGCATCAAAATCAGAACCATTAGGATTAGCGGGGTAATCATGATATGAATATTTCATAGCAATATTGTAATCATTTTCATTACCATTTAATATAAATTTGCCTTCTCCATGAGCTACCCATACACCTAATCTAGAACCTATAAGAGGTTTCAGTAGTACAGAGTTAGATTCTATAATATCTACAGTAATAAAATTACTTTCAAATTTTTTGCTATCATTCCAAGTCATAGTAGGACGGTAATTTTTATTATCAGATAATAACCCAAGATGTACCATTAATTGGCAGCCATTGCACACACCTAGACTCAAAGTATCTTCTCTACTATAAAATTTATCTAATTCTAATTTTGCTTTTTCATTATACAAGAAATTAGCAGCCCATCCTTTAGCAGATCCTAGAACGTCGGAATTACTGAAACCACCTACATAAACAATGAAAGAAATATCATCTAAATTTATTCTGCCCTCGATAATATCAGTCATATGAATGTCTATAACTTCGAAGCCAGCTAAATAGAGACAATAAGCCATTTCTCTATCACCATTTACTCCTTTTTCTCTTATAATAGCAGCCTTAGGTTTTAGTTTTAGTTTATTATTTGGTAATTTTACTGGTAATGATATTTCAGGTAAAATAAAATTCAGTGGTTGATTTTTATAATTATCAAATCTATCTTTTGCCTTATTATTAGCTGTCTGTCGCAGATCATACAAATATGATTTTTTATACCATAGGTCTCTTAATTTATCTATATCAAAATGTTCATAAGTTTGATATTTTATGATTTTCAGCTCTCTTTTATCAATAAGATTACCTATAGGAAAATATTCAATATCAGCTTGATATAACTTATTAATTACCTCTTTCACATTAGAAACTTGAATAACTACACCTGGATTTTCAGCAAATAATATTTGAATAATATCATCATAAGGGATAGATGAAAGATTAATATCTAA
>JAHDSP010000499.1 GCA_018432645.1 Bacteroidales bacterium
AGCTGATACTGGTACAAAAATGATACATATAGGCAAAAATACTCACAGCACTATCATATCAAAAGGCATCTCTGCTGGTAATAGTCAAAATAGCTATAGAGGTTTAGTAAAAATCACAAAAAATGCTATTAATTCCAGAAACTATACTCAATGTGATTCTTTACTTTTAACAGATCATTGCGGTGCTCATACTTGGCCGTATATAGATGTGGCTAATGATGATTCCATCGTAGAGCACGAAGCTACTACTTCCAAAATATCTGATGAGCAATTATTCTATTGCAATCAACGTGGCATCAGCCCAGAAGAAGCTATCAAATTAATAGTAAATGGTTATACTCGAGAGGTAATAAGTAAGCTACCTATGGAGTTTGCAGTAGAAGCTCAGAAATTACTTTCGCTGAGTTTAGATAATAGTATTGGTTAAAAAAAAATTGTTAAAAATATAAACATGGCATTATTAGAAATAAAAAATTTAAATGTTTTTGTAGAAGACAAACGTATATTAAAAAACTACTCTCTTACAATAAATAATGGTGAAGTGCATGCTATTATGGGACCTAATGGTACTGGTAAAAGCACTTTAGCACATGTGATAGCTGGTAAACCTGGCTATAGAGTAGAAGGTGAAATATTATTTAATGGAAAAAATTTATTAGAAATGCCCGTAGAGGATAGAGCTAGAGAAGGTATTTTTCTCAGCATGCAATATCCTATTGAGATTCCTGGTGTGCCTATGCTTACCTTTCTGCGAACAGCTGTTAATGAAATTAGAATGTCTAAAGGATTAGAGTCTCTCTCTCCAGCAGAATTTATGAAATATATAGAAAATAAAAAGTCAATAATTGAAATACCTACAGATTTATTAAAAAGAGCTGTGAATGTAGGCTTCTCTGGTGGTGAGAAAAAAAGAAATGAAATTTTTCAAATGGCTATATTAGATCCTATCCTTGCTATTCTCGATGAAACAGACTCTGGATTAGATATAGATGCTATGAAAATAGTAGCTAATGGTGTCAATAATATGCGCTCATCAGAAAGATCATTTATAGTAATAACTCATTATTATCGTTTATTAGAATATATAGAACCTGATGTTGTCCATATAATGATTAATGGGCAAATAGTGAAAACTGGCGATAAACATTTAGCTGTAGAAGTAGAAGAAACAGGATATGATATTTATCGATAAATTTATTTA
>JAHDSP010000503.1 GCA_018432645.1 Bacteroidales bacterium
TACTACAGATAAACAATTAGGATTAGAACATTTAGAAAAATCCAAACAACTAAATCCGCAAGTTAATTATGAACTTTCTTATTATTTAGGCAGAGCCTATCATCTAAATCATCAATTTGATAAAGCTATTGAATATTACAAAGAATTCAAAAATAGATTATTTCCAAAAAAATTTGCAGTTAGAGGTAAAGAAATGAATAAATATATAGAAGAGTGTGAAAATGGTAAAGAATTAATAACAAATCCACTAAACATACAAATTTCTAATATGGGTTCGACCATAAATACTATTTATCCAGACTATGCTCCTGTAATTAGTGCTGATGAAGAAATATTATTTTTCACTAGTCGTAGACCAAGCACTACTGGTGGTAAACGTGATCCTTCTGACAATAAATATTATGAAGATATTTACATGGCTACTAAAAAAGATACTATCTGGCAATTAACAACAATCCCAGACCTAAATGACAAAAAGCATAATGGTGCTATAGGTATGTATAGTTGGGAGGGAAAGACTTATTTATATACATATAAAAGCAAGCATAATGGAGACATTTATGAATCAATAATTAATGATAATAAGATAACTATTCCAGAACGTTTACCATATCCTATAAATACAAGATTTAAAGAATCTAGTGCTTCATTAAGTCCAGATGGAAATTATTTATATTTTATATCAGATAGACCAGGGAGCATGGGTGGTAAAGATATTTGGATGTCTCAAAGAGAATATAATGACGTATGGACAAATCCTATAAATCTTTCAGCTATAAATACACCGTATGATGAAGAGAGTGTATTCATTCATCCTGATGGAAAAACTTTATATTTTAGTTCTAAAGGTCATAATACTATGGGAGGCTATGATATTTTTAAATCAACTAATGAAAATGGTAAATGGTCTAAACCAATAAATTTAGGATATCCGATTAATACTGCTGATGATGATCTATGTTTCGTATTATCATCTTCTAGTCAAAGAGCATATTTTAGCTCTTCTCGTCAAGGTACTATTGGTGATCTAGACATTTTTATAATTAATCTTCCCAAAGAAAAACCATTATTAATTAGTGATGAAAAAGAATATGTTGCATGGCAAAATCAACCTATTAAATTATCAGATACTATTAAACAATCTATTATTAAAGAAAGTGAAAAATTAAAAAATGAAATAGTACTTAATAATATTTTCTTTGATTTCAATAAAGCTTCACTAAGGCCAGAATCCAAAACAGAACTAGAAAATTTAATAAAATTAATGAATGATAATCCAAATATAAAGATAGAAATATCTGGGCATGCTGATAACATTGGTTCATCAGCTTACAATCAAAAATTATCAGAATCTAGAGCAAAAGCTGTAGTTGATTATTTAATAGAACACGGTATAGAAAGGTCTAGACTATCCCACATGGGTTATGGATTTGATAAACCTATAGCTCCTAATGATACAGAAGAAGGTCGCCAAATTAATCGTAGAGTAGAATTTAAAATCATTAAAATAAATTAAAATATTTTATAATTTTATGAAAATTTTATCTAGTATGTTTTTAACTTTTATAATTTGTATAACAAATATTCAAATAAATAATTTTATTCTTTGTAATAATTACAATAAATATCTGATTTCTTATAGTAGTGAATTATTATTATTAAAAGGTACAATAACTGATGAGTTTACAAATCCATTAGAGGCAAAAATAATAATAAGCGATAATAATACAAATGAGATATTATTGGTTACTTATTCTGATCCTACCACAGGCACATTCTCTTTATCATTAATTAGAAATAATAATTATACTATTACAATTAAAAAAGAAGGATATCACATATATTCTCAAAATTATGATTTTAATTCATTAATAAATTTATCAAAAGGGAATAATACTATTATACTCAAAAAAAATGAAGTAAAAAACATTTTAAAAAATTCAAATAATAAAGTAATTACAACCTGCAGAGATTACTATTATATTATAGGAGCTAGTTTTATTACTTTATCTAAAGCTGAAGAAGTCAAAAATCAATTGTTAGAGCAAGGATTTAATGAGGCAATGATAATAAATTCAGATGGGAAAAGATATAGAGTAGCATATAAAAGTTTCCCTACAAGAGAAGAAGCTTTAAAAGAATTAAAAAAATTAAAAAAAGAAACTAATAAATCAGATCTTTGGATATTAAATTATTAAAAAAATAAAAAACATAACCCTATGAAGAAAATAATAATTTTAAGTTTAATGACAATAGTATTGATGGGAGCACTAAATGCCCAAGATACTATTAAAATTAGAACCGGCGACTCGCAAATCGCAGAGCAACGTTACAATGAAGGCGTTAAACTTTTGCAAAACGGTGAAGTGCAAAATGCCATTTCTAAATTTACTGATGCTATTCAGCTAAAACCAGACCTAGCTAAAGCATATTATAATAGAGGTGTCGCTAAATCTCAAATAGGACTTTTCGATGAAGCAATAACAGATTTAAATCAAGCCCTTAAATATGAAGCTAATGCTTTGTATTACTACACTAGGGGAAAAATCAAACAAGATAAAGGAGATCTAGATGGTGCTTTGCAAGATTATAACCTTGCTATAAATATCAATAAAGATTTACCCGAAGCATACTATTATAGAGCTTCATTATACTTTGATAAAGGGGAATATACTAATGCTATTGATGACTTAAAACAAGCTATTTCTAAAAAAAATAATTATGCTTATGCATACA
>JAHDSP010000435.1 GCA_018432645.1 Bacteroidales bacterium
ACCTACTATTCCATCATCTGCAATCATCAAAAGAGATTCTTTCTTTGAGGCAGGAATGTTTGATATTAATATTAGCACTTCAGCAGATTTTGATTTAAACATTAGATTGAGAGAATTAGGTGAGTTTATATATCTAGAGGAACCATTAGTCCTTTATCGCTGTCATCCTTCTCAGATGCATAATAATATTGCACTCTACAAACATGATATGATTTATATTTTGAAAAAATATAAATCTAATACAAATCTATTCCCTACCATGCATGAATGGAGAAATTCATTTAGTTTATTAAATTATTTTATCGCAGTGGAGTTTATAAAGCAAAAAAAGTTTAATAAAGGGCTTATGCACCTTATAAATAGTTTTTTTTATAATCCATTATTAATTTTTACAAAAATTTATAAAAAAATGATAAAATAAAAATTTTATAACGTTTTGTATAGACAATAGAATTCGAATAAATAAAAAAGTGGTTCTATAACGTTTTATATGGGTAAAGATTAAAAAAGAGAAATAAAATGAATTCTATTTGTTATTGGAAAGTTAAATATTAACCACAGAGTTCTCAAAGAAGGCACAAAGGACACAGAGGAAAATGAAAGAAAATGATAAACTTTATTATTATTTTATTAAAAGATGGAACTAAAAGGCATATAAATGGCACTTTGTGAACTTTGTGTAATATCTTTTCTTTGTGCCCTTTGTGGTAAAATAATTTACCCACAGTAAACGTTATAGAACCAAAAAAGTAAATATGTTATAACTTAAATTAAACAAATAATTTATTAAACGAAGATTTTTATTAAAATATCGAATTATAATCATTAGAAACATGGCAACTGTATATATATTAAAAGTAATAATTTATCTATTAATTAAACAATTTATTCGATAATTTTATTTTTCATCTGAGCATATTTGCAATAAAAATATAATTAATTATAAATAATAAATTTAGGAGTGTTTACGTTAATATAATAAAAATGCCTATGAATGAAAATTACTCTTTAAAAAATAGAAAAAAATTTAGTAAAAAATTGAGAAAATTACATTTAATTATCATTTCTAAGCCATCTAAAAAGATTACAAGCCTGATAATCCAATATAGTTATTTGTCTCTATATAAAAATACTGTTTTAAATTGATTTTAGTATAAATCTAAATACTTTTGGATTTTATTTATTTTTATTCTCTTTAGAATTAGAGCCGAAGGAA
>JAHDSP010000441.1 GCA_018432645.1 Bacteroidales bacterium
TTAGCCCATTTGATATGATCTGGAAGTAATCGCATTGCATTCATGTCAAAAACAAAAATTTCTACCCAATCGCTGCCAGCTTTAGAAATACCATAAGCTAGATATTTATTGTCATGAGAAAATGATAAAGCACTTAATGCAGTTGTACCCTTGGTATCCCATTGATTAGGATCTAAAATTACTTGTTCTGAGCCAGATTTAATATCTTTTTGGTAAAACACACTTTGATTTTGCAAACCTGTGTTTTTGAAATAATATATTTTATCTTGTTTCTCGGATGGCGTACCCATACGTTCGAAATTCCATATTTCTTCATAATATTTCCTTAGTTTTTCTCTAAAAGGAATTTTTTCCAAATATGAGAATGTGAGTTTGTTTTGCTCTTGTATCCACTGTTTTGTTTCTGGACTGTTTTCGTCTTCTAACCATCGATATGGATCAGCCACCATCGTACCGTGGTAATTTTCTACAATATCTACTTTTTTAGTTTTAGGATATTGCAACTGTTGTGCATTAATTATATTCATAGTTGTTAAGATTAAAAAAAGGAAAATAATTTTTTTCATAGTTTTTTTACAAATATAAGTTAAAATTTAGTAAGTAATTATATTTATAAACTTATTTACCTAAAAATAAAATTTCCCTTATAAAACATTTCAAAATATTTATAAAAAAGAAAAAATGTTATATAAAAATTTTTCATAAATTTGTATAAATAAAAAATATTATTATCAATGATATATAGAAGCTTAACAAAAAAACTTTTATAATAGTCTAAAATAATATAAAAATTTTTTATTTGTAAAAAAATTAATAACTTTACAAAAAACAAAGGAAAAAAACGTGTTTGTAATGGAAAGCGAAACTATCGGAACAAAGAATATAACAAGAGAAGACATCTATCATGTGCTAAAAACTGTATTTGGTTATGATAATTTCAAACTATATCAGGAAGAGATCATTAATAGTTTGCTAAATGGTAAAGATACTTTTGTAGTGATGCCTACTGGTGGAGGTAAATCTCTTACTTATCAATTGCCAGCATTATTATGTAAAGGAACAGCAATAATCATTTCTCCTTTATTAGCATTAATGAAAAATCAAGTAGATATTATCAGAAATATTTATGCTGATGACAAAATAGCACATATGCTAAATAGTACTTTGCCACGTAGAGAACTAAAACAAATATTCGAAGATCTATCAAGTGGTAAAACTAAAATGCTTTTTATAGCTCCAGAATCATTAAAAAAAGAATCTTACGCAGAATTTTTCAAAAATTTACAAATATCTTTTTTTGCTGTTGATGAAGCACATTGTATATCTGAGTGGGGGCATGATTTCAGACCAGAATATCGAATGATCAGACCAATGATAGATACTATAGGCCAAGATGTACCTGTCATTTCACTCACAGCTACAGCTACTCCTAAAGTACAAGAAGATATTATTAAAAATTTAAAATTAAAAAGTCCAAATATTTATATTTCTAGTTTTAATAGACCAAATCTATATTATGAGGTGAGACCTAAAACTAAAAATATTAATAAAGAGTTGATACAATTAGTGAGAGAAAGAGAAGGTAAAAGTGGCATAGTTTATTGTATGATGAGAAAAACTACTGAAAAAATTGCAGAAATGATACAAGCTAATGGTTTCAAAGCATTACCATATCATGCTGGCCTGAGTGGAGCGGTGAGACGTCAAACACAAGATTTATTTTTGAGACAAGATGTAGATATCATAGTAGCTACAATAGCTTTTGGCATGGGAATTGATAAACCAGATATCAGATACATTATTCATTATGATATGCCCAAAAGCTTGGAAGCATATTATCAAGAGACAGGACGTGCTGGCAGAGATGGTGGCGAAGGTGATTGTATAGCTTTTTATAATGAAGATGATCTGATTAAGTTTGATAAAATGGAGCAAAATAATCGTGGCGTCGCTGAAAAAGAAATTTCTGACTTGATAATGTACGAGACTATTTCCTATGCAGAGAGTACTATTTGTAGAAGAAAATTGCTTTTGCACTATTTCGGCGAAGATTATAAAGAAGATAATTGCCATAGCTGCGATAATTGTATCTATCCTAAAACACAGTTTGATGCAAAAAAAGAAATTTTAACAGTTTTGAAAGCTATCAATGAGACCAAAGAGCAGTACAAAGCTAAAATGATTGTGAAAATTCTTCTAGGTAATGACAAAGATAAAGCTTCATTGAAACATTTCAAAGCTGAAAAACTAAAAAGTTATGGTGCTGGTGCAGAATACGACGAAAAATTTTGGAATTCAATTATTAGACAAATATTAATTTTGAATTTTTTAAAGAAAGACATCAATAATTATGGTGTCTTAAAAATAACAGATAAAGGGAGAGAATTTTTAACAAATCCGAAAAGTATTATGCTTACAAGAGATAGAGATTTTTCTAATAACAATGAGGAATTAGACGATGAAATGAAGATGAAAGGTGGCTCTGGTGCAGATATGATATTGCTTAAAATGCTTAAAGATCTTCGCAATAAAATAGCAAAACAAAATAATTTACCACCATTTGTCATCTTTCAGGATCCTTCATTGGAGGAAATGACTATACAATATCCTATTACACTGGATGAATTGCAAAATATCACTGGTGTAGGCATAGGAAAAGCTCAAAAATATGGTCAGCCTTTTGTAGATCTAATAAAACAATATGTAGATGAAAATGAAATAGAACGTCCTAATGATATTATCATTAGATCATCTGCTAACACTTCTAGTCTTAAAATATTTATTATTCAAAGCATAGATCGCAAAATCCCACTCGATGAAATAGCAAATGCTAAAAATTTAACTTTTGAAGAATTACTCGATCAAATCGATAAAATCGTTGCTAGTGGCATACGTATCGATATAGATTATTTCATCGATGAAGTCATAGATCCTTATCATCAGGAAGAGATTTATGATTATTTCAGAACTGCTAGCACAGATGACATTCAGCAAGCTCTCGAGGAACTTGGCGAAAATGAATATACTGAAGAAGAAATTCGTCTAATGCGTATAAAATTTATCTCAGAAATGGGTAATTAATTTCTAATAACATTATTAAAAAATAAAATTATGGAAGAAGAACAAGATTTAATTAATAACAA
>JAHDSP010000013.1 GCA_018432645.1 Bacteroidales bacterium
ATATTCAAGTGTAAAAGAGATGAAACAATCAATGAGAAAAAAGCCAAAGAAGGTTGCTGTAATAGTTGCTACAGATAGAAGTGGCAATATCCTATTCAGAAATACTGAGAGCAAAAGAGCGAAGCGAGAAGAAATAGAAAAATTTCTAAAAGGCAGAATACCAGAAGATGCAGTTTTATGTACAGGTACCAAATACGCATTCAGACATATAAGAAAGAGCAAAGTGAAACACAAAGAGATAGTAGGAGCCAAAAAGAAAAAGCGAGGTATCTATAGCACAGCTATAGTGAAGGCTAAGGCAGAGGAATTTGCCAGATGGATATATTCAAAGTTCAGAGGAGTAGCAACCAAATACCTGCAAAACTACATTATGTGGTATGTAGCGATAGGTAAATATTTATCAGGAGACGTTATTAGTAATACTGGCAGAATGCTTAACCTTGCATCATCGGATAGATTTGCCTGGTATGAATATTTTAGAGTGAGTAAAATATCATATATTGTTTGAAACATTTGAAAAATGTTTGTTAGTTCAAAACTCCCACTCCCTTCTCTTTTAATTCTTTTATTTAATTTTAAAATTGTAACTTTGCTATAAATTTATTTTATGAAAATTTGTAATGTCGTAGGGGCTAGACCACAAATTATTAAAGCTGCAGCTCTTAGTAGAGTGATTAATGAGTCTTTCAATGATAAAATTGAAGATATAATCATTCATACAGGGCAACATTATGATTTGAATATGTCGGATGTTTTTTTTAATGAAATGGAAATCCCATTACCTACTGAGAATCTTGGCATCGGCTCCGATAGTCATTCTGTTCAAACTGCTAAAATGCTAGAAAAAATTGAACAAATTTTTATTAAATATAATCCAGATGTAGTTGTTTTATATGGTGATACAAATAGCACGCTTGCTGCTTCTATATCTGCTATTAAAATGAACATACCTATAGCTCACATAGAGGCTGGATTAAGGTCTTTTAATAAAAAAATGCCTGAAGAAATTAACCGAATTGTATGTGATCACTGTTCTACTTTACTTTTTTCACCTACTATCACTGGACTCAAAAATTTACAAAATGAAGGATTTCATTTAAGCTCTACCCCACCCTATTCTTCTGATAATCCTGCTGTATTTTTGTCTGGAGACATTATGTGTGATAATAGTTTATTTTACAGAGATAAAGCTTTTAGATTATCTAATATTATTGAAAAATTGAAACTTAATGACAAAAAATTTGTTTTAGCTACTATTCATCGCAATACTAATACTGACGAGCCTGACAGATTAAAAGAGATTTTAGAGAAATTGAATGCCATAGCTACGCAAACTAATTATAGTGTCGTTTTTCCCATTCATCCTAGAACAAAAAAACTTATTAATAAGTTTGATTTAGCTGCTTTATTACAAAATATTATCGTTATAGAACCATTATCTTTTTTTGATATGATAGTAATGGAGAACACTGCTTCATTAATTTTAACTGACTCTGGTGGTGTACAAAAAGAAGCTTATTTCTATCATAAACCGTGCATAATTATGCGTCAAGAAACTGAATGGATAGAAATATTGCAAGCTGGTACAGGTGCTTTAGAGCCACAGAATATAGAAGAGTTTATTTCTTTGGTTAATAGATTTATTAACCATCCTCCTAATATTTTCCCAAAGTATTTTGGCAATGGACATACAGCTCAATATATTTGTGAAAAATTATTATTATTCAATAACTTAAAATCATAAAAGCTAATTTATGAAAATACAAGATCCAGAAAATGCAGATTTTTTGCAAGGTAGTTTCAAAGTTTATCGATGGGGAGCTAGAATATCATTAGTTACATTAATTTTCTTTTTGTTCAATCGATGGTGGGGAATTGTAGGCAAAGAATGGTGGGCTGTTCTCATAGCTTTAAGTATTTATGGTACTATTATGCCTTTTATTCAGCCAGCGAACTGGTCTTTTAAAACTAAAATCTCACATGGCATCTTCGCTTATCTAATGCTGCACTTAGATATGTTCATCTATTGCTGGCTTATTTCTAGAATGCACCTTAAAGATTTTGTACCTTATCTGCCTCAATTGCTTTTCCCCTTTGGCTGGACTGTAATTTTTCAACTAACAGTTAATTTTTTTAAACAAAAAAATAAAAATTTAGATGAGTAACTCTATAGTTATACGCTCAGATTTTATTTCTCAAAGATTACAATATACACTTAATTTTATTTTTAATCAAGTACTAGAGCTGCCTTATGTTTTGACAACTGATGCCAATACTTTCGCTCATATTAATTATAGTAGTCTCCCCAATGATAACAGCATTAACATCTTAAAAACATCACCAGTTTTAAATGATGGATATTTCTCTGATTTATTGCCAGAAATAGAAAAATCACCAAATAATTTATCCATATTTCCTATAAATAATGAAAATTTTTTCGGTCAAGATATTTTCTCAGCAGTATTTTATTGTATTTCTGGGTGGGAAAGATATTTTTCTAAATATTGTGATATTCATGGAAGATTCCTACCGATAAATTCTGCTATTTTTCATGACAATTTTAATTTCATTTTCCCGTGGGTAGATAAATGGATTTTTTTACTAGCTAAAGAGTTAAAAATTAGATTTAATGATTTACCTATACAATTCGAGAAGATATATAAATTACAGGTTACTATTGATGTAGACATGGCTTACTCATATTTGTGCAAAGGTTTTTATAGAAATTTTGGCGGCGCTGTTAGAGATTGTGCTCATTTTAAGTTTCAACACGTTTTTGATAGATTATTTACACTTTTACACTTTAAAAATGATGTTTTTGATACTTTTGATTTATTATTACAATTAGAGAAATTTTTGCAAAATCCATTAATCTTTTTCTTTTTAGTTTCAGAAAAAACAACAAAATTTGATAAAAATAATTCGATATACTGCTCAAAATTTCAAAATCTTATAAAAAATATTTCTACTTCACATGCAGTAGGGCTGCACTATAGCTATTATTCTAAAAATGATTCTAGCTTGATAGAAAAAGATAAATTTTTTTTAGAACATTTAATTAATAAACCTATTAATAAAGGTAGAGCACATTACCTTAGAT
>JAHDSP010000358.1 GCA_018432645.1 Bacteroidales bacterium
AGAAATAACATTACATAAATGGTGGGCTAGAAATTACAGTCATAGCTACTTTAAATGTAATGATGATAAAATAATAAAAATTTTAAATCCTGGGAAATATAATTTACATGATGGTCCAGATTATATAGGAACTGTTATAGAAACAAATGGTGTAAAGCTTATAGGTAATACAGAAATGCATATTTTTGAGCAAGACTATAAACGACATAATCATTTAAATGATCCACATTATTCTAATGTGATTCTTCATATTTTTTGTTTTCCTTCTTCTGATCCTATATTGCATATACCTTTTAGGCTACATATACCAATAGAAAATATTTCAACAAATGAAATTGAAAATAATTTAAAGAATATTTCTAAAAATGATCTATTTATAGCAGGAATAACACGTCTAAATATGATTGGCAAACAATTAATTAATGATTATGGCAGAAATGATTTAATTCAAACATTATATATAAGTTACTTTAGAGCAATGGGCTTACAAGCTAATGCTACTGCAATGGTTATGCTCGCTTGTCAGATACCATACAAAATTTTTTATGATAAATACGAATTAGAAGATATTATAAATACTTATTTATTCGCAGCCAACATAGAAACAAATTTGACAAATTCTACTAAAAATATTATCAAAAAATATAATATTACTCCTATAGCCAATAATATATGGAACCATAAAGGTGTGAGGCCTAATGCATATCCTAATATAAGAATAGTCAAAGCAGTAAGATCATTTAATGAATTAATAAATGAAAATAACTTTTTAAAAAGATTAATCAAAGATGGTACTGAATTTTGGTTTAATAAAATAGATAATTTATTAACAAATGAAAATAAAAAACAAATTTTAGCTAACTGTATATTACCACTACGTTTGTGGTATATGGAAAATTTTGGTTACTATGAAATAACAAATAGTATAATTACTGAAGGTGAGAAATATAAAGTAGAAAAAAATACATTAATATCAAATGCATGTCAGCTTTTAAATATAAATGAATCTTTATTAAATTTAATTCATGGTCAAGGCATATTATCATTGATTAAAGCTGGTATTATAAATACTGATTTAGAAAAATATATGATTCAATAAATATTGTTTATACTGTTAATCTCTTTTACCTTTAGATAAGTTGGCGATAAAACTCATCATTTGGTCAATTCATAAATTGCCTAAAGGTATAATAAAACAATAATATTTTTAAATATTCAAAAATATTCACTAATTTTACCTAGTAAAATCATTTTTATGTACACTGCCAAAGAAGTAGAAAATAAAATGAGCTACACGTATCTCGGATCACTATATTATGATAGTGAGCTGAGTGGGTTGCTGAGTGTGGATATGATGGTTGACACTAAAAGTTGGGTATCACCATGCTCTTATTGCCAGAATTATTCGATTGGAAGAATTGATTCAACGGGGGCGTTAGATGGAGATTTTTATGATCAAAAAGGGAAATATCTTGAAACAGATGGTAATGACGATGGGAAAGTCTATGTTATAACGAATAAAGATGAAGCAAAGGCAATCAAGAAAACAGATAAATCAGGAGGAACAACAAATTTAAGCAGTATATCTTCTGCTGTTATATCGCCGAGTAAATCAGTTAGATCGGAAATGGTAAAGGTTGTTGGTGAAGATAAAAAAGAATCATTAAGAGAATATGGCGGGATCTTTAGAACAAATGCATCTGGTAATGATAAATTGATCTGGGGTGCCATTACTGGCAGTAATAATACAGCCTTTGAATGGAGAGATATTATGTATAACAATGAAGGAAACTCTCGCTGGCGTAGTTATAGGGGTATAATAGATCCTGTTGACGCTGCAAGGCAAATTAATACTGTTAATGGGGTTCATAAGACACCATGGAATGATTTTGGAACAAAGTAATTTTCAACATGAAAAAAAATATTTTATTTATTGTAATACTTGCACTTTTTAATGGTTGTACAGGTTTCTTTTGTGGCAAGATTGACGAAGAGCATCAAAAAATGATTGATAGTGTCAATGCCGTATATTACAAATCATTTGAAGTAAAAAATATTCCTTGTGAACAGATTTATTTGAACCTATATTTAAAAACAGAGTTTCTCGACTCTTCAAAAGTAAATGCTGCACACAAGATATTATATAATAATGAATTAAACAAAGGCTGGCAAACGATAAATATTTATAGTAAGGATAATGAATATCTTACTAGCCATTCATGGCGTGGAAATTTTTATAAAGAGTCTGATAATTAATTTGCTTTATCAAAACCTAAAGAAACAATAACGATGAACAAACCACAACAAATAGATTGTATTGCCAAGAAAGGCATTATCAGCAAAGTCGAGTTGTTAAATATAAATAATAGTATCATGAAATTAATTAAAAAATTTTTGCAAACCTTCATATTTGTGGTATTACTTGCTTATCCTTCTTATGCTCAAATAGATATGGAAAAAATTAAAGAACTACTTGCTCAAATAGATATGGAAAAAATTAAAGAAATATACAAAGAAGAACTATCACTTTATCCTAATATGCTAACAGATCATTTCCTTGATCCCGAAAAAGCAAACTTGGTACATTTTGGATTAAGATATCCAGGTGCAGCAAATTTGAATGCTGTTAATGCTATATTTATTTGTGATAGCACCCTTGTAACTACAATTGAAGAAAAAATGATAAATGAAGCAGTTGCAATTTACCATTTCACTGATTCATGCTTAATGATTGTGGATTATGATACTTCAATATACGATACCACAGTAATAAAACTTAAGCAATGTAATAATTTTAATGGAATGTTACCTGTTCCCAATTTTGAATTCTGTCTAGAGTATTGTCTTCCTTTAGAATTCTATAAGGATGCAACTATTTATGTCTTAGGAGCTGAAAGAGGCAAATTCTTAGATGAAGATCTATTATGGAGCAGAGGAGTGAAACTTCCTGATGAATGGAAAAATGGTTACACAAAAGGTGTAGTAATTAGCGGAAATTTAGTAGTTTATTGGTTAGAGGTATGGTAAATATACATTAATTATACATTATAAAATCGCATATTAAATACCTCCCCTATAGCTACAGTAAAAACTACTAGTTTACTATAAACACATCTTTAGATGTGTCATTTCCCAAGCAATGACCTTTCTTTTTTTCTTTTAGAAAATTTAATTAAAAAAACCAATGAAATCAATCT
>JAHDSP010000113.1 GCA_018432645.1 Bacteroidales bacterium
AGATAATTTCGCATATGCTTATAATGACCTTGGCAGTTGTTATCTGATGTTAGAAGATTATGACAATGCTATATACTACTATACAGAAGCTATCAAAGCAAATCCTAAATTTGTAATAGCATATAATAATTTAGGGATAACTTATAAAAATATGAAAAAATATGATGAAGCAATTACTGAATTTACTAAAGCAATAGATATAGATCCTAATTATGTAATAGCAATAAATAATAGAGGTGTAGCTAAATTAGAAAAAGGCGATTATAAAGAAGCTGCTGATGATTTCACTTTAGTATTGCAAAAAGACCCTGATTATCATTTTGCATATAACAATCGAGGAATCGCTAAATATAAAATCGAGGATTATCAGAGCGCCTTAGAAGATTTTAATAAAGCTATCGAGCTAGATAATAACTATGCTATCGCATATTTGAATAGAGGCAATACCAAAGAAATGCTAAGAGACTTGAGCGGCGCCTGTGAAGATTGGGAAAAAGCTAGTGAGCTCGGTATCAAACAATCTAATATGTATTTAAAACAATTGTGTAATAAATAAAATTTGATAGCTTTGAAAAAGATAATACTTCTTTTTATAATGACTTTAATAACTACTATTGGCTATAGTCAGGTAGATACACCTTTTGATAAAAATCACATTACAGAAAAAATACAATTATTAATTAGTGATGAAAAAGAATATATTGCATGGCAAAATCAACCTATTAAATTATTAGATACTATTAATAAACCTATTATTAAAGAAAACGAAAAATTAAAATATTTTGAAATTTTATGAAAATTTTATCTAATATATTTTTGACTTTTATATTTTGTATATCAAGTATTCAAATAAATAATTCTATTCTTTGTAATAATTACAATAAATATTTGAATTCTTATAGTCGTGAATTATTATTATTAAAAGGTACAATAACTGATGAGTTTGCAAATCCATTAGAGGCACAAATAATAATAAGCGATAATAATACAAATGAAATATTAATGGTTACTTATTCTGATCCTACCACAGGCACATTCTCTTTATCTTTAATTAGAAATAATAATTATACTATTACAATTAAAAAAGAAGGATATTACATATATTCTCAAAATTATGATTTTAATTCATTAATAAATTTATCAAAAGGGAATAATACTATTATACTCAAAAAAGATGAAGTAAAAAATATTCTAAAAGATTCAAATAATAAAGTAATTACAACCCCTAGAGATTACTATTATATTATAGGAGCTAGTTTTATTACTTTATCTAAAGCTGAAGAAGTCAAAAATCAATTATTAGAGCAAGGATTTAATGAGGCAATGATAATAAATTCAGATAGGAAAAGATATAGAGTAGCATATAAAAGTTTCCCTACAAAAGAAGAAGCTTTAAAAGAATTAGAAAGATTAAAAAAAGAAACTAATAAATCAGATCTTTGGATATTAAATTATTAAAAAAATAAAAAAAACATAACCCTATGAAAAAAATAATAATTTTAAGTTTAATGACAATAGTATTAATAGGAGTAGTAAATGCCCAAGATACTATTAAAATCAGAACCGGCGACCCTCAAATTGCCGAGCAACGTTACAATGAAGGTGTTAAACTTTTGCAAAACGGTGACCTACAAAATGCTATCTCAAAATTCACTGATGCTATTCAGCTCAAACCAGACCTAGCTAAAGCATATTATAATAGAGGCGTTGCTAAATCTGAAGTAGGACTTTTCGATGAAGCAATAACAGATTTAGATCAAGCCCTTAAATATGAAGCTAATGCTTTATATTACTACACTAGGGGAAAAATCAAACAGGATAAAGGAGATCTAGATGGTGCTTTGCAAGATTATAATGTTGCTATAAATATCAATAAAGATTTACCCGAAGCATACTATTATAGAGCTTCATTATACTTTGATAAAGGGGAATATACTAATGCTATTGATGACTTAAAACAAGCTATTTCTAAAAAAAATAATTATGCTTATGCATACA
>JAHDSP010000240.1 GCA_018432645.1 Bacteroidales bacterium
GTTTCAAAATATTGAATATTAGGATTCCATTTAGGAGCATAATATTTTGTAAAATATAAAAATTCAATACCTGTTTTTAAATATGCATTACCTTTGAAAAGTGATGTGTGATAATAAAATGCATCTCTTGTGAGCCATAGTGGTACTGACAAAGTTTTACTATCAAAAGGATATTGTAAAAGATTATATGATTGTATAACAAAATGTTTACCTAACTTAAATTCTAAATCTAGCTCTAATCCTGCAAATATTATAGATTTTGTAAAATTTGTATTCCCATTTAAATCAAAAAATAATTTATTATCTAAATATCCACCAAATATAGATATAGAGCCAAATTTATTTTTATTCCCAATTCTCGCCCATAATAGATCTGTATCTGGCAATTTATTAGTATATTTATAATATTTTCCTAAAAAATGAGAATAAATATATGGCTGAGAAAATTTTTTATAACCTATCTCAAAAGAAATAAAAGGTAAATCACCTGAAAAAGCAATTTTATTATTTTTATAATTACCAAAATAATATTGCAAATCTAATTTAACCAGATTTCTATAGCTGATAATAGCATTTATTGTATGAAAAATTGGTTTTGTCTTGATGCTATCCATCTTGTATTTACCTATAGAATAATTGTAGCTTAGATTTACTTCCCAAATATTATTATTAAAATTAAATCCTAATTTATTATCTAGCTGCCAAACATGTAAAGTGTCAAATACGCTATCATTGAGCATTACAACATTAGGAGAATAAAAATCCAAAGTTGGTGTGGGGTCTTCATATTTAAAACTATACTGTGAATATGAGATATGATGAAAAATAGATAAGGACTTGCTAAAATTATAAGAATGAGAATAAAAATAATCAGAAGTTTTATGAAATGAACTAGCATTTTTTAGCAAAACATCTAGTAAAATACGATCTGTTTTTGCAGAGTCGGTAAATGAACTGATATCTTGTATCCCGCCATTCTCTTTATTAGTCCTATTTTGTTGCAATATACCTAAATAATAATTATATTTTTTATTTTTAGTATTACCAAAAAAAGTAGAA
>JAHDSP010000420.1 GCA_018432645.1 Bacteroidales bacterium
GTTTACTATTACCTTTTTACTCATAACGTCTTTTACCGCCTTCTTAAACTCTTTTTTAGGCTTTACACATAGTAGATTATTCTCTGATATTCTATTCTTTAGCTCTTCTTTCAATTGCTCATTCTTAACTTTTTTATCTCCAACATGTTTAAAAAGTAAATTACCTTCTCTATCTGTTACCACCAGCACTGCTACTTTGGGATGTCGCTTCTTCTTCGCTTTTTCATATTCTTCTCTGTCTTTATATTTTCTCCCTTTTTCTGAATATTGCATAAGCAATTCATCTGCTTCTACTATGCCAGAGAAGCTAATACCACCTTCTAATGATCTCAATGCTGCTAATATTCTATGCCTCCATCGAAAACTTGTTTTTAAGCAAATGCCAACCTCATCAGCACAAGCTCGCAAACTTTTACCATCGAGCATACATCTCATATAATCGAGCATTAATGGATATTTTCGCATACGATAAACAAAGGTGCGAGCAGTTTCACTGAATTGATATCGACAATTTTTGCATCTATATATTTGTCTACCTTTACGTTTACCAGCTTTGATAACGTTTTCACTTCTACAATTTGGGCAGATGGCTGCAGTAGATTGAATTTTTACTTTTTGATAATCTACAGCAGTAGCATTGTTATTGACAAGATATTGATATAGCTCATCAAGGAAATCACGCTTGTGATCCTTTGGCATAGCAAGGTATTCTTTGGAATTGTCTAAAAATTTTTCCATAATAAAAATTTTTAGACAAAAATAATAAAAAATATTTATAATATAAATATTCTTAAGTATAACATAAATTATGTTTTCTTACCCTTGCTTACGCTCTGATAAACCCTTTTTTCACCTTAAATATTAATATTCATCAACCCACCCCCACCCACCCCCATTCTCAACAACAAAACACATATCTTGTTCAGATTCCAAAATTTTTAAAAATTTTATATTTTTGATTGTAACTTTTCTTATTCTTAAATCGTTTTATTAAAGAAAATAAAAAAATCAAATTATGAAAACGAAATTTTTTACTTGTATTATTGCAATTCTCATTTCTCTTTCATTTGCTAATGGGCAAAAAATTGAAAAAAAATTAGGTGAAATAAAAAAATTAAATCTTAATGGCGGTAGCTATACATTAAAGCGTGGCGATGGTAAGATTATTTATTATAATGCTAATTATGGAAAACTTGCAATACTCTACGACTCTATCAATAAATATCTAAATATGCAGACGGGAAGAAATGTAGAAATATATCTATCTGCTATAGAAACTATTAATATTTCTGAAGCCGCTAAATTATCTGTGGTAGATACAATTTTTACTAATAATCTCAACATCTCTGTGAATGAAGCTTCTATGTGTGATTTAATAGTTAATTGTGATACACTTGAGCTATTTGCTAGTGAGGCTAGCCATATACAAGCAAGTGGTCAATGTAATTACTTAAAAGTGAAATCTAATGAAGCTAGTTACATTAATGCTGCGAAATTAGTTGCTAAAAATGCAGATGTGTTTGCTAATGAGGCTAGTGGCGTTTCTGTAAATGCACTTGATACTTTGAATATCACTGCTCAGGAGGTTTCTTACATTTCTTATTTTGGCAAACCTACTAACTTAAATTTTACAAAAGATGAATTTTCTTTTATTACAAATAAAGATAGTATAAATATAGATGATACGATAAATATTGCCAGTAAAATATTAAAAAGTTTACCTAATTTTGATAATTTATTAAATAATCTTTCTGAAATAAAATTTAAAATAGATATATCAGATACAGATACTTACGATAAAGATACAATTAATAAAGATAAAAATTATGATAAGAGAGATAATGATAAGAGAGATACTAAATCATATAAAAAAAATAAATTTAAAGGTCATTGGGCTGCTTTAGATTTTTTATTTACTAATTATGCAGATAAATCTTTATCATATACTCTACCTGCTAAATATGATTATTTAGATTTGAATTTTTCTAAATCTACAGGTGTACAGTTAAACTTCTTTCAGCAATCGATCCCATTTAATAAATCTCGTACATTTGGTATGGTAACTGGTCTTGGTTTACAATGTGTAAATTATACTTTTTCGCAGAAACCTATTATTACTGATAGCAAACTAGGTTTAATAGTAATTAATGATTCTACAAAAACTGTTGCTAAATCAAAAATAACTGCAAATTATTTGCAATTACCTATATTATTCGAATATCAAGCAAAGTCTAAACCTTATTTCCATATTAGTGTGGGTGCTATAGGTGGTGTAATGATAGGTAGCCATGCCAAAATAAAATATTCTACACCAGATAAAAACGAAAAAGAGAGAAGCATCAATAGTTTGTATCCTTTTAAATATGGATTAGTTTGTAGATTTGGTATTAAAAATTTGTCTTTTACTCTTCAATATAATTTCTCACCAGTGTTTAAAGAAAATAAAGGTCCAGAAGTGTTACCTCTTGAGTTTGGAATTACTTTATTATCATTTTAATATCACAAAATTGACAATGATGGGGTTGTCATAAAAAAAAGCTTATAAGAGTGCACAAGAGTCCTCGCATATTGACTTATTTTTAGTGCACTCTTAATGCTTTTTTATTGAAAATAAAATATATAATGAGAAAAAAGACCCATAAATATAAAAAAATATAAAAAAATTTTTTTTATTTAAAAATAATTATGTATCTTTGCAACATAAACCCCTAAAAATAAAATATTATGAAAGGAACAAAAACAATTTTATCAATAGCATTAATGCTATGTGTGAGCTTTTTAATGGCTCAAAAACAAGTTGGCAATGTTACGCCAATGAACCCAATTAATTATTCTTATGCTAAAACACCTACAGACACTTTGATGCCAACAAGTTTTGAAAGTGGAAGTCCTGCATTATATGGATCTCAAGGTGGTGGTTATGTAGTGGGAACTAATGCTTATGGTGATTTAGCTAAAGCACAATTATTTTATGTAGATAATCCATACAAAATTGAAGGTTGTTTGGTATGGGTAGGTGCTAAAGAAATTGTAGGTACTCCTAATACTACAAAATTTGTAGTTTATGCTGCTAATGGTACTGGTACAGCAGAGAGTGGAACAGTAAATACAGCTCCTGGTACAGAATTAGCTTCTGTAACTATAAGTATGTCAGATTTAGATACTTCTTTATCTTTAGCTGGTGCACATGTATTTACTCTTGATGATCCTGTTTATGTAACTGATATGTATTATGTAGGTATGGACTTCACTAATACTTATGATGATACTTTGGGCATAGTTTCTACTACAGATGGAGATGCTTTAGGAACAGAACTAGCATGGGAAAAATGGGATGATGGCACATGGTATTCTATGTTATATGCATGGCCATTAGATTTTGATCTTGGCTTTTTCCCTATTGTAGATATGACTCAAAGCATTCAAACTTCTCCTATCAATGGAGTTATTTGCAATATCTATCCTAACCCAGCTTATGGTGTTACAAGCATAGAATATCAATTAACTCAAAGTAGCTCTAATGTAGAAATTAACATTTTAGATGTTACTGGTAAATTAGTAAAATCTTTCAATGAAGGTGCTAAAGATCCTGGTAAATATAATGTAACTTTCAATGCTTCTGAGCTACAACCAGGCAATTATTTCTATACAATTAATGCTGGTAATGGCAGTAAATTTGCTAAAAAATTCCAAGTGAAATAAGATTTTAAAAAAATCTTAACTATGTTATTAAAAAAGCTGGCAAAAATGCCAGCTTTTTTAGTTTATTTTTTTGAAGTTATAAATTAAAACTTATTTTTGCATAAAAATTAATTAATAATTTTTTTAATGTTTAGTAAATGAGTTTAGTTTTATTTATAGTAAATCCTATAGCTGGTAAAAGAAATAAATTTCTTGTCATTAGAGAAATAAAGCATTTCTGTGCAAAAAATAATATTGATTATGATATTTTTTATACTACTGGCAATAGGACAGATTCTTATGAATATATAAAAAAACATTTTGATAAAGATTTAAAAGCCGTAGTAGCTGTAGGTGGTGATGGTACCATTAATGAAGTAGCTAAAGCTATAGTAAATACGAATGTTCCCTTATTAATTATTCCTAAAGGTAGTGGTAATGGTATGGCTAGACATTTGAGAATGCTTTTACCTACTAAAGATATATTACCTGCATTAATAAATGGACGTATTATTGACTATGATGTAGGTTATTTAAATGATCAAATATTTTTATGTAATGCTGGCTTTGGCTTTGATGCATATTTAGCTAATTATTATTCTCATCATACTATGCGAAAATTTTTACCATACATTTTTGCTGGTATTAAAGCCTTAATTAGTTACAAACCGCATCGATACACACTAAAATTACAAGTAGAGAGTAGTAATGTTATTTTTATCCCATTTTTACTCACTTTCGCTAATATTAATCAATATGGTTATGGTATCACTATTAATCCTAAAGCTAGAACTGATGATGGTAAACTAGATGTAGCTATTTTCAGACCTTTTAAATGGTATAATGTTCCTCATATAGTATTTCTATTCCTTAGAAAGCAATTAGACAAATCTAAATTTCATACTATTATTAGAATTTCTTCATGTAATATAGAATCTCGCACTAAAGAATTTTATCACATAGATGGTGAGCCTTTTGAGAGTATAGATACAGTGTTTAATATCAGAGTAGAAAAAGGAGCTTTGCATTGCTTATTACCTAAAAAATCTAATTATATTTAAAATTTTTTGTAATTTTGTTATTATTAATCTTTTATGAAAAAAAATGAATTCTCTACTGATAATAAAAAATTTACTTTAGGCGATTTATTACAAGATAAAGGTTTTACTAGTAATGAAGCAGAAATTACTAATAATGCTGACAAGTATGCAGATGATACAATTGATTATAATGCTAAAATACGTGTTATCTATCAGAAAAAAGGTAGAGGTAATAATCCAGTAACTATTATTAATGGATTAGAGCTCAGAAGTGATGATATCAAATCATTAGCTAAAGAATTGAAACAAAAATTAGCTGTAGGTGGATCTATAGAAAATGGGGAAATTATACTTCAAGGCGACCAAGTAGAAAAAACTATTAATGTACTTAAATCATTGGGGTACCGAAACGTTAAAAAAGGATAATTTAATAAAAATAAAATATTATGAAAAAGTTTGTATTTAGTATGATTTTTTTGATATTATGCCTTTTGTTGTGCAATTGTGGTAATATTAGTGACAAAGATAAAAGTGAAATCAAAGAAAATATACAGCAGATGGATGCTGATACTGCTAATGCGAGTGCTATAAAGTCTGCAGAAGAATTTTTTTCTGATAGTTTAAACATAGACAGTTTATAATAAAGATAAAATTCTAAAATAGTGAAAATAAAATTAAATCCTATTACAGATA
>JAHDSP010000561.1 GCA_018432645.1 Bacteroidales bacterium
GAGCTAAATCTCCAGATGCTCCTAGTGAACCTTGTTCATATACTACAGGATGTATTTCATTATTTAAAAAATATATTAATCGCTCTACAGTATCTAATTTGACGCCACTATTCCCATATGATAAACCTTGTATTTTGAGGGTTAACATTAGTCTTACTATCTCTTCAGGTACCACATCTCCTATACCACAAGCATGGGATAAAATTAATTTTTCTTGTAAAACAGATAAGGAATCTTTAGGAATTTTAACAGAATATAATGCTCCAAATCCAGTATTAATACCATAAACAGGTTTATCATTTTTTTCTAAATAATTATCTAAAAATTGTCTTGATTTTTGAATATTATTTTTAGCAATATCACTCAGATGCACATCTAATCTATGATACATTATATCCTCTAATGTGTCAAAATTTAATTTTCTTTCAATATTATAAATTTCTGACATAATAATTTGTATTATTTTTTGGCAAAATTAAATTTAATTTTTCTATTTTTAAAATAGTAGAGAGTAGATAGTATATAGTAGTGAGTAGTGATTATATAGTAGATAGCTAATGCTCATAGATCTTTCTTTCTCGTTGTCTGAACCATGATTTTTGAGATTAAAGGATTTTTGGATTTACCCCGTGAGATAAATAGTTATTCTACTTTTAATGTTTCTTTTACTCTATATCTCACGGGGTAAATTTTTTATTTGTGTATATTTGTGTTCATTTGTGGACTAATTTAAAACTAAACTCCTTATCCCATCACTAATAACTAATCAACTAATCAACTTATCAACTCATCAACTTATTACCTATTCTCTTATTCACCTTTTCTCCTCGTCACCCCCGTCTCCCACTCACCTCTTCTCCAATCATCCCACTAATCTAATAAATTCCAGTTCTGACTTTTTCTATTTTCATTTTTCAAAAAATCTATAATACCAGTTTTCTGGATCTAAATGCCATTGATCTAATATTGGTAAAACCTCATCAGGTATATACTTATTGGCAATAGCATTTGGTAACAGATGTGGATAATCTGCTAATGAATAAACTTCTATATTATTTTGCTTAAATTCATTCTCTACCCATGAAAACGCATATGAAAAAATAGACACCAATCCGATGACATTACAATTAGCATCTACAATAGCATTAATAGCATTTCTACTACTTTTACCAGTAGATATTAAATCCTCTACAACGATGACATTTTGTTTTTCTGGTAGAAATCCTTCAATCTGATTATGTAATCCGTGCTCTTTAGCCTGTGAACGAACATAGACAAAGGGTTTATCTAGCAAATGAGCTAAAAGTGTTCCCATAGGTATGCCAGCAGTAGCCACGCCAGCAATATAATCTAAATCATCAAATTTTTCTAATACTAAATCTTTTAAAAAATTGGCTATTTGAGTACGATACTGGGGATAGCTTAATATTACCCTATTATCGCAGTAAATAGGCGACCTTAATCCTGATGTCCATGTAAAAGGATTTGCATAATTTAATTTTATTGCGTTAATTTGCAAAAGAATTTTACAGGTTTGCTCACAAATTTGCTTATTAAAAATCATAATA
>JAHDSP010000388.1 GCA_018432645.1 Bacteroidales bacterium
ATGGGATTAGCTATATGTTCTAATGAATGATTAAACATAACGGCTTGTATATTATCACAATTATTATTTTTAATAAATTCATCAAATGTACATTTATAAATAACCTTATGACCATTAATAAAAATATCATTATTAATAAAAGGATCTATGCCAATAATATTAGTCCAACCTAATTTATGAAAATATTGCCATAACCAATTATCACCTGATCCCACATCTAGCACAATTCCTTTATTCATATTATCAAATAAAAATTTTATAGCAAAATTTTCTCTGTGCTTTTCTTTACTGGGTTTAATTACATTTACTAAAAAACCTAAAATATCTTTCTTAATTTTAAAAAAATATAATTCTCTATGTTTTAATAAAAATTTTTTTATTTTACTAAATTGCTTGTCATTAATAAAATTTTTTTGTAAAGAATAATAATTATCTGAATAATAATCAGATAAATTCTCTGGTATTTCTTTTATTTGTATATTACCACAATTTTTACAAACATAATATTCAAACTTTTTATTTTTACCTGACCTCCAATCGGTCAGCTTAATAGTTTCATTTAAATATTCATCACAGATCAAACATTTATTAGAATTTGACATATTTTTTTTTTCAAAATTATTAATTTTTGTAAAATAAAAAATATTAATTTTGTATAATATTTATATTTTACATGTCAAAAAATATTTATAAATTTTTTTTATTAAGCTTATTTATATCACTAAAGCTTTATTCGCAACCACAAAATATCAATGGATTAATGCTATGGCTAAGTGCTGATAGCAATGTTGTAATTAATAATAATAAAGTATCACAATGGATAGATATTAGTGGCAATGGATATGTTTTATCTCAAATTGATAGCACAAAAATGCCGTCATACATTAATTTTATTGATAGTATGAATAATAATCCTTGTATATATTTTGAAAACGATGCTTTAATAATAAATCAAGATATAACTATTGGAACTTTTTTTGCATTAGCAAATTATAAATCGTCTATTTTTGAGTATTGGAAAGGATTATTGACTAGAAATTATGATTATTCTGGCGATGAAGACTATTTAATATTAACATCTCCTAATTCTACTGTTTTTTATGAGAGTCCATTAATTCAAAATAATTTTTATATAAATAACAATCAAACTTATGATTTCTTTCCTTTAAAGAAACCAAAAATAATTTATGGAATTTTAAATAATTTAATTAATTGGGATGATTTAACAATTGGCCAAGATAGAGGATGGAGTGGCCGTTTTTGGCATGGAAATATATATGAAGTCATCATTTATGATAGAATTTTGAATTCTACTGAGATAGAGCAAGTAAAAACTTATCTAATGGATAAATATGCCCCTCCTATTAATTTACCAGCTGATACTATTTTAACATCTTTTTGCCCTTTTATCATCAAACCTAATCCACCTGCTTATTTCACATCATATCAATGGAGTACAGGTGATACATCGGATTCTATTGTTGTAAGTAGCCCGGGATTATATAGTGTTTCTGCTACAGATATTTTTGGTAGAGTATCTAGTGATTCTATAAGAGTTTATTATTTGTCCACAGGTTTACCCATAGACACTTTTATTTGTATTTATGATTCATTAAATTTACAATCTACTTTGTCAGATAGTCTGTTTTCGTTCACCTGGTCTACAGGAGATACTACACCAAACGTAACTATTCACTCTCCAGGAGAGTACTTTCTCACTATTACAGTTCTATCGGGCTGTTCTAAAATTTTTAATATCTCTGTAGATGAGGATTCTTTTGCTATAAATTCTAGCCTTGGTCCAGATACATCACTGTGCAAATATGATTATTTATCCTTAAGGAGCTCATCTAGTATAGATAGCATTTTATGGTCTAATGGTAGTACAAATGATAGGATTAGTGTGGATAGTAGTGGTCAGTATTGGGTATATGCTATTAATAATCATGGCTGCGAGATTAGAGATTCTATTTATATCAATATCAAAGGTGAGCGACCACATATAGAACCTCATTATTCTATAGCTTGTGACGGATATCCAGTGCTATTTAGTGATTTTTCTGTAGCTGTGCCACCAGATCAGATAGCTAACTCGAGCTGGGTAATAGGCTCTGATACTATCTCATCTCAAAATACGAATTACATTTTCCCAAATGCTGGTGATCATAATATTTATTTGAAAGTTGTAACAGATAGTTTGTGCTGGGCAGATACTAGCTTTACCATTCATGTGTATGCTAATCCAGTAGCAGAATTCACTCCATTAGAAGGATGCCAACATGATACTATCCATTTTTCTAGCTTATCTTCTAGTATTGATGGTGCTATTACTAGCTATCAATGGACGATTTTTGATAGTTTGTATTTAGGTACAGAGATTTACGAATCATTTGCAGACACAGGAGAATATGAATTAGTTCATTATGTGAGTACAGAGCATGGCTGCTTTGATAGCATTGTTCAAAAGATTATTATTAAACCAAGCCCTATCGTAGACTTTTATTTCACTAATTCCTGCGAAGAAGATATTATCATTTTTAATAGTAGTATTGAGTATCCTTCTTATTATTCTGTTATAAATACTTTGTGGGATTTCGGTGATAGTACGGGCTCTAGCATAGCTAATCCTTCGCATATTTATTCAGCAGCTGGTAGCTATATGGTTAGTTTCAGTGCAAAACTCATAAATGGTTGCGAGAATAAAATAATAAAAATCCTCGATGTTTATCCTAAGCCCACAGCTGGGTTTACATATGATAGTGCCTGCACTAATAAACCAGTAATGTTCATAGATACTACAACAGATGCTATAAGCAGCATTTGGAATATAAATAATGAGTTTTTTTATGGTAAAAACATTGAATATATTTTCCCAGATACAGGATCGTATGATGTTTATCTATATGCTTTAAATGATTACGGATGTAGCGATACGGCATGGCAAGAAGTGATAGTTCATTCTGCTCCCGTGGCATCTATGAATATAGATCCAGAATATGGTAATCCACCATTAGAGGTTAG